>NZ_JBEONP010000008.1:0-124960 GCF_040544435.1 Undibacterium sp. GrIS 1.2 | reverse complement strand
CATGTCACATGTGCCGCTTCAAACAAGAAAACCAATCGCAACAGTGGCCACACCCATGCTCGACTTTACTGGTTTGGGTATTTTGCAAGAAGCTCTTATATGACGCAATATGATCCGGTGCTCGATAGCAGCGGGCGAATGGTTGCTGTTTTGTTTGTCGGCATTGATGTCAGCGAAGTCCATCAAATGAGTATCGCCAGCAAGGTTGCCTTAATGGCGTTTGGCGTAGTCACTTGTATTATGAGTTTGTATGTGTGGATGTTTAGCTCAGCCGTGATCGCCGTCAGCAAGCAGAATGCGCCAGCACTAACCGAGTTGCGCAACTGGTATCTTTTATTTGGTCTGCTTGCCTTAGTAGGTATGGCATTGATCGTTCATAAAGCGGTCAAGTTCATGGTTAGTGATGCTTTGGTTCAGGCAACTAAGGTGTCGCAACAACTTGCCGCAGGTGATCTGACCAAACAATTGCATGTGGGGCGCATGGATGAAATCGGTCAGCTAATGCAAGCCTTCAATGGCGTAAGCCAAAACTTGGCAGGCATCGTCAGCAATGTCCGCCAAGGCTCTGATCAGATTACCATCGCCTCGCGCGAGATTGCCTCTGGCAATTCCGATCTGTCGTCACGCACAGAATCGCAAGCCAGTTCACTGGAAGAAACCGCCTCCTCGATGGAAGAATTAACCTCGACCGTTAAGCAAAATGCAGACAGCGCGCGGCAGGCTAATCAGCTGGTATTGTCGGCATCGGAGGTGGCAGGCAAAGGCGGACAAGTCGTATCGCAAGTGGTTGAGACGATGGAATCAATCAAACAAAGTTCGCTCAAGATCACCGATATTATTTCTGTGATTGAGAGCATCGCTTTCCAAACCAATATCCTGGCATTGAACGCGGCGGTAGAGGCGGCCCGCGCGGGAGAACAGGGGCGCGGTTTTGCGGTAGTTGCGAATGAAGTCAGAAATCTGGCGCAACGCTCGTCATCCGCAGCGAAAGAAATTAAATCGCTGATCAACGACTCCGCAGATCAAGTCGATGCCGGCGGTGTGTTAGTCGCTAAAGCAGGCGAAACCATGACCGAGATCGTCAGTTCAGTTAAACGTGTTGCCGACATCATGAGCGAGATCACGTCCGCCAGCAGCGAACAAAGCACTGGCATAGAACAAGTCAACCAAGCCATTACTCAAATGGATGAAATGACGCAGCAAAATGCCGCGCTGGTAGAACAAGCCGCGGCGGCTGCCGCAAGTTTGCATGAACAGGCAGAAAAATTATCGCAAGTCGTGGTGGTCTTTAAACTTCTGGACGGACAAACTGTCAAAGCGCAAAAAGCGCAGAACACCGGAACGATCTCGGTGATCGAAAATCGCAGTAACGCAAGATCGGCAAATACACGCGCTTTAGCAGCACCGCGTCGCAAATGACTGAGTGATTCAAGCTTTAATTTGGACTGAATCGGGCGTGACAATCTTCGGGCTTATCAAGTCACTGACATTTAGCAACAAGATACGGACAAAATACAAGTAAGATAAAACATATACTCATAGCTAGTATATTTAAGTTGTTCATAGGATCATTGGACGATACGACATTTTTAATAAATTAAATGGGGAGTATATTGAAAAGGTAAAGAATCTTCCCGATAAAAATAGAAGAATAAAAAACAGCAAACCTATTGCCTAAGTTCAGCCTTACTAGATATAATGAGAATTATTCGCATTTATAATGTTAATTTGAATGGCAACGTACAAACATGATGGGCAACACCGGGACAAACGAACTCACTGACGAGTCCAAACAGCAGTCCAAGCAATCCACGAATTTAAGCAAGCCAATCACGCCGCTCATGCCAACAAGCAAATTGATCGCTGGCCAACAAAGCACGCGCGCTTTCTGGCTGCGGCATCTGCACCAATGGCATTGGATCAGCTCGGCATTATGTCTGATCGCCATGCTGATGTTTGCTGCAACCGGCATCACGCTCAATCATTCCGCCCAAATTGAGGCGCATCCCCAAGTCACCAAAAAATCCGGTCAAATTCCTGCGGCGATACTGGCAACATTAAAACAAACTAAGCACAGCAATGGCAAAGACGCACAAGATCCCCTGCCCGACGATCTGAGGCAATGGCTGGATCAACAGCAGTCCATCAGCGTGGGCAAGCAAGCAGCTGAATGGTCGCCAGAGGAAGTGTATATATCCTTGCCGCGCCCCGGCGGCGATGCCTGGCTGCGTATTGCGCTGGACACGGGCGAGTTGGAATATGAAAAAACCCAGCGCGGCTGGATCGCCTATCTCAACGATTTGCACAAAGGTCGCAACACCGGCAGCGCATGGAGCTGGTTTATCGATATCTTCGCCGTTGCCTGTTTAATTTTTTGTATCACCGGATTATTCCTGCTCAAAATGCATGCAGGCAATCGCCCTATTACCTGGCCCATTGTCGGTTTAGGATTAGTGTTACCGCTGCTATTAGCGATTCTGTTTATGCATTGATGTATTGCTTTTGTTTTACTTACGCCAGCTCAGTCGCCAGCTAATTTACCTGCACAATCCGCTATTTCTTCAATGAATAGCGATCATCGTTAACCGTATTTTATTTACCCAGAGGTTTTTTGTATGCGTAAGTTGCTCCCTTTTGCCATCACCAGTTTGTTGGGCAGTTCTGCCATGGCTGCTGATCTGACCGTTAAATTAGAAGTGCCGCGCCTGAATGTGGCTGAGTATCACCGACCGTATGTCGCCATGTGGATAGAAAAATCCGATCAGACTTTCGCCGGTAATCTGGCTGTTTGGTACGACTTAAAAAAACGCGATAACGAAGGTCTCAAATACTTAAAAGACTTGCGTCAATGGTGGCGTCGTAGCGGCCGCGATTTGCAATTGCCAGTGGATGGTGTGAGTGGTGCAACCCGTGTCGTGGGTGAATACACGTTGAATTTTGCGGGCGATAAAGGTGCTTTAGCCAAACTACCAGCTGGCGACTATCAGTTAGTGACAGAAGCAGCGCGTGAAGGTGGCGGGCGTGAAGTGGTCAAAGTACCTTTCCAATGGGGTGGCAAGACAGAACAAAATGCCAAAGCACAAGGTAGCAATGAGCTGGGTGCAATTGCGCTCAACGTCAAACCTTAATTGCTGCGTTTTACTCTGAATCGCAATCTCGGTGTGCATTTATTTAAAGCTGCATCTTAATTTGCATCTCGGTTGATGCGCTACTTCACATTCAATACCTGCAAGGAATAGTATGAAACCCGCTACCAAAATCATCGCTTTATCACTAGCTTCACTCGCACTCAGTTTGCCGCTGGCGGCACAGGCGCATCGCGCTTTCTTATTACCGACATCGACTATTACCGCAGGCAATGCGCCATGGGTCAGCATTGATGCGGCCGCGGCTACAGATGTGTTCTTCATGGATCATCAGCCGCTTAAGCTGGATAGTTTATTGATCACGGCACCGGATGGTAGCAACGCAAAAGAAGAAAACGCCAGCACAGGCAAACTGCGCAGCAGCTTTGATCTGCATCTGGAAAAAATCGGCACCTACAAAGTGAGCTTGCTCAACAACGCGGTGTTTGCCAGCTACAAAGATAAAGGCGTACCAAAACGCTGGCGCGGCGTAGCGGAAAACATCAGCAAAGAAATCCCTGCAGATGCAGAAGATGTCGTCATCAGCCAGATGCAAGGCCGGATCGAAACCTTTGTCACCAACGGCAAGCCGAGCACAAAAGCATTAGAGGTCACCGGCAAAGGATTAGAGATGCAAGCGATTACGCATCCGAATGATCTGGTCGCCGGTGAAAACGCCAGCTTCCGTCTGGTATTAGACGGCAAACCCGCCGCCAATGTCAGTGTCAGTGTCATCCCGGGCGGCATTCGTTATCGCCAGAATTTGGGCGAACAAACCTTGACGACCGATGCAGACGGCAAGCTGACGATTACCTGGAAAACGGCTGGTATGTATTGGTTAGAAGCTTCGGTTAAAGACGATAAATCAACGGTCAAAGGCGCTAAAGAACGACGGGCAAATTATTCAGCGACACTGGAAGTGCTGCCACAGTAATCGAATGTCATTTTTAATTAGCGCATCAGTTTGTAACTGAACTTCAACGGCATGACGCATGTCTTCATTCCTACCCACATGACAATGCCAGCGGCATCGCCTGTGGGTTCGTACACAGAAGATTTTTCTGGTGCGACTATGGGCACCACATGGGCAGTCAAACTGGTACGCCCTCAATATATTAGTGCTGTACAACTCCAAAATGGCATGCAACAAGCGCTAGATAAGGTAGTCGCGCAGATGAGTACCTGGCTGGCTGATTCTGATATCAGTCGCTTTAATCAGGCAGCAGCCGGGAGCTGGCATGTGCTGCCGCCAGAGTTTTTTAAAGTGCTGGATTATGGTTTATTTATCGCGCAGCAAACATCGGGCGCGTATGACCCTAGCATCGGACACTTAGTTAATGTTTGGGGCTTTGGTCCTGATAAAAATGCCGGACAAATTCCAAGTAAGGAAGTATTGGAGCAAGCACGACGACAATCCGGTTATCAAAAATTACAAGTCGATCGTCTGAAGCAAAATGTGTATCAGCCGGGTGGCTTGTCGATTGATTTATCTTCGATTGCCAAAGGCTTTGGCGTTGATCAGGTAGCGCGATATTTAGAAGCGCAAGGCATACTCAGTTATCTGGTAGAAGTCGGCGGAGAATTGCGTGGCTTGGGAACTAAACCGGACAACACACCTTGGTGGGTGGAGTTAGAACAAGTACAAACACAAACAGAAGCGCAAACGCAAACGACTAGCACTGCCAGCATAGTTGCACTGCATGGATTGTCCATCGCCACATCAGGCGATTACCGTCGTTATTTTGACTACGAAGGACAACGTTTCTCCCACACCATTGATCCGTGTACAGGCTACCCGGTGACACATAATCTGGCCGCAGTCACCGTGCTGCATGCAGAATGTATGATCGCCGATGCGCTGGCCACCGCCATGACAGTCATGGGATTAACACTAGGGATGGCGTATGCCAATCAACTACATGTCGCTGCTTTATTTGTTTGCAGAGGTGCGGCAACCACGCACGGCGACCAGCCTGCATTTACAGAACATATGAGCAAAGCCCTAATGGCGATGCTGGAAGAATGAATCTATATTTTAAAAAATCAGTCATAAGGATTTTCTGGGTAACGGGTATTGTGCTGCTCGTTGCGCTAAGTGTCTGGACTGTCTGGACTATTTGGAATAGCCAATCTCAGCAATATCATCCCCTAAGTGCAGTAACACAGCGTAATCTGACGGCAGTTTTAGTCGTCATCGCCTATCTGCTTTTTTGCGCGGCAATCTTGCAGCAGCATCGCCGTCGCATCGCGATCGCCTCTGCAACTTTTGTGAGCAACATCAGTAGTATGGACGTAGCAAACAACGCAAAAAAAATACTCGTCGTGCATGCCAGCCAGACTGGCTATGCTGAACAACTGGCGCGCCAGACCGCGCAGAGTTTGCAAGCTGGCGGCATGGCGGTAGAGCTACTTTCCATCGCACAAATCAATGCTAGCCAACTACAACAAGCTGAACGTATTTTATTTGTCGTCAGCACCACGGGCGAAGGCGATGCGCCGGATAGCGCTGCCGGATTTGCCCGTAAGTTGATGAGCCAAACTCTGGCAATCACACAATTACGCTACGGCATTCTGGCGCTTGGGGACCGCAGCTACCAACACTACTGCGCCTTCGGGCACAGGCTGGAGCATTGGTTGCGGCATAACCATGCACAAACTTTATTTGATTTAATTGAGGTCGATAACGGTGACGAGGGCGCGCTACGGCACTGGCAACATCACCTTGGCGTACTTAGCGGCCATACCGAATTAGCCGACTGGACAAGCCCTGGTTATAGCAACTGGATTTTGACCGAACGTCGTCTGTTAAATCCTGGCAGCGCAGGCAGTGCCGCCTTCCACATCACACTGCGCCCTGATCATGCAAGTGGCACCGAGCTGCCGCTATGGCAAGCGGGCGATATTGTAGAAATCGGTCCAGAGTACGCACCTGACGATACGACACCAGCCACTGAACGTACTCCTCTACCGCACCGGGAATACTCCATTGCATCCATCCATAGTGATGGTCAAATCGAATTATTGGTACGCCAGATGCAGCAAGCCAATGGCAAACTGGGGATCGGTTCTGGCTGGCTGACAGCGTATGCACAAGTCGGCGGCAAGATTGCGGTGCGTTTACGTGAGAACCGCAGTTTTCATCCACCTACAGATGCGATGGCCGATAGACCGATGATACTCATTGGTAATGGCACCGGTCTGGCTGGCTTGCGCGCGCACATCAAACATCGCGCAAGCTTAGGATATTTGCGCAATTATTTATTTTTTGGCGAACGCAATCGTGCTTTTGACTACTTCCATCAAGAAGAAATAGAAGCGTGGAAAACTAAGGGTGTACTTCAAGAATGTCATCTGGCTTTTTCTCGTGACCAGGGACAGCGCGTGTATGTGCAAGACCGGCTTTTAGACAACGCAAACGCGATTCAAGAATGGATTAAGGACGGTGCAGCAATCTATGTTTGTGGCAGTTTGGCGGGGATGGCGGCCGGAGTCGATGCAGCACTAAATCAGATTTTGGGAGAGAACTTACTGGAGCAGCTGACGGAAGAAGGTAGGTATCGGCGTGATGTGTATTAATGCAGCTTTGTTCGGCAATCTAGTCCGGCAACTTATTAGCGAACTGCCTTAATAATTGAGCATGTCATGTGCCAAATCCGCACCGATATGTCGTTTAAAAATGGACTCCAGCGTACCGTCTTCCCGCATCTCTCGTATCGTTTTTTCTATTAACACGGCTGTGCTCTCTGGGATGCGCTGCCGTGACAAAATCAAACCGGCATAAATCAATTTTGTCTTGGATGACAAGTCCATGACCTTGACCGATTCGGTCATGTTTTCTTGCTTTAGAATCGGTACCCAACTAGTCGGCAGCGCCAATGCAGCATGTACACGTCCGATTTTTAAAAGCCGGATCACTGCATTAAAATCTGCCGCATCAACCATACGACCTTGCAGCCGGAGCTTGTCTAACCACTCGTCATATTCCTGCCCATGCTTAAAGCCACGCACTACGGCAACCTGATAACGCTTGTCGTCTAAAAAACCTTCCAGACTCTGTGTAGCGAAAGGTAAATCCTTACTGAACAAAACATAATTACGTGTACTGAAATAGGTAATAAAACGTGAGGTTTTCTGTCGCTCTGGCGTGGCGATTCCGGATACCGACATGTCCAAACCACCACTCGCCAGCATGGACCAAATACGTACCCGCGATTCCAATACAGAATGAAAATGGCAACCGCTACGACGACCTAATTCATCAATCACGTCCTTATCGATACCCGTCAATTTGCCGTCTGGTGTACGGTAGTACAAGGCACCATGCTCATAAAACGCTACCGTAATATCGCCACAAGCCGCACCATTATTATGGTCAATACGCGAATGATCAGCACGCGATTCTGCCGCGAGAAAAAATAAAGCACAGCAGAGTATCAATCGCATCAACATTTTATTTTTATAACAATTACTAATCGGGTGAATGAAAAATCTTGCTGCTCGTCAAGTCAACAAATCAAATATGGCCCGGCAAACACAAATCAAAGACGAACCAAACACGGCGTAACTGGGGTGCAGATAAGTGATAACTGAATTTAAATTCAGGATTGGATGAGTATGCACCTTTCAGTCAAGAAATAGTCTGAAGAATGCGTCTAGATTTTGTATGTGCGCTTTGGCTAACTTAAGTGTTGTAACCAAAGCGATTTGGGTATCTAAGATGACCGCAGCGGGTCTAATAGTGAACGCAGATTGTTGTGATCCAGTTCATACATCAAGGCAATCAGCGACCCTAATTCCCCCTTCGGAAAGCCCTCGCGGGCAAACCAGCCCAGATAATGGCCTGGCAAATCTGCCAACAGGCGGCCTTGGTATTTGCCATAAGGCATGGTGCGGGTGACTAGCAATTGCAGATCTTCAGGGCGCATAATTTAGTTTGTAGTCTGCTCAAATTGATACAAGGTACAGTGCATCTCATCAATCCATTCCTGATGCACCGAGAACGCGTCTTGGGTGTAATCGGCGATAAACTTTTTCCAGAATAAAGCCGCAGGACGATTGTCATCAATATGAAAAATCTGCCAGCGTCCGACAAACCGTGGCAATAACAAACCAAGCGCTTGCTTCGCAACACCTTTACCGCGAAAACGCCGGGCCACAAAAAAATACCCCATATTGTGATCAAGCTCCGGATAATTAACTTCATCATCCACGGTGACAAAACCAGCCACCTCGCCATCTACCTTGATGATGAATCCTTGAGTAGTAGGCCGTGCCCAATACGTCGCTTTAGGGCGGATCGTAAATAAGCCGTTTTGCCCCAATGACAAAGCGGGTGACAAAGGCAGCCACTCGCTGAAGTCATAGCTATAAAACTGCATCATATTTTCGATGCTGGGGTAGTCAGACGGCTGAGCCAGATGGAGTTCAATTACTGGCATGCTGACCTTACCGTTATTTGTGAAGCTAAACAATCAAGCACAAAATTAATCCCCAACTAACTGCACCGCATCAACCACCTTGTAACCATGTTCCAGATTGTTGGCGAGCGTGATTTTGACTGCTTTGGCTTTGTATGTGGTCTTGTCAAAACTACGGACAAACCAGGTTCTCCGACCGCGCGTATCTTTTTTGACTTCGCTGATACCAGTCCACACTACATTCCACTTTCCGTCAATATCTTGCAACTCGACCTTGCTGATTGCCTCGACCCCAGAACCATTGTCAAACGCGACTCTGACTTCAGTCGCGGCAACAGGTTTATCGTAGCCAGTTTCTACGGTATCAAAACCCAATTCCTGATGGTTATTAGTCCAGGTTTTACCGTCGACGGGTCCTTTAATATTGGCGGCAATACTACTATCGGAAGGCGTCTTACCATTATCATCACCAAAAGTAGAACTGGCTTTGGCAGAACTGGCCCATTGTGCGCGGGTATCGTTCATATATTTGTCTTCCATTACCCCGTAGTCCATTAGCGCTTGCTTAGCAGCGAGTTCTTTTTGTTCTGGCGTTTGCTCCGTTGGAGTGACTGGTGTCGCCACCGCGGCTGGCGTTGCTGGTGCTGGTGCGGCTACGACTGGTATTTCTGGCGCAGCTTCTGGTGCTTTTTTATGACAAGCGACTATCAATGTTGACGACAAGATGAGAGCCAGTGTTGAGATTTTTTTCATGGGATTAATCTGTTGGTTAGCAAATGGAATATCGGGATGACATAAAAAATGTCCTGTTACGTGCTGAGGTAATTGATGAATCAGCGTATTGACCGTACTAGAATTTATATTTTACCAATAAAGTTGAGCATATCAAGCAAACAACATCTAACTAAGCTCATACTCACTCACTTTTTGTAAGCAAAGAGCAATTCGTCAAGCTGACGGGATTGCCTATTTCTGTTTGGCATAGTTCCTGCACGGAAAAACAACAACGGCAATATTGCTCTACAGACTTATCCATGGCAGCATGGCAGCATGGCAGATTGCCCTGTTGTGATATCGGTCTGGTGCATGATTTTCGTCATCTCGCACCCTGAACTGACCAATAGCACTTAATTGCGCCAATCACGTCAGGCCATATTGGTCAGTACGGTATTGTTAGTTTTATTTGGAAACTTAATTTTTTATCTGAGGAACGATCAAAATGCTGCTTCAAAAAGAGATAAAACAATGTCGTGGCTTAGCACTGAGCGTCATTGGATTAGCGCTGATCTTAAGCGCTTGCAGCAAGGCACCTCCACCCGAAGAGCCTGTAGCGGATGCATCAACGCCACAAACCCCCGCATCCGCCCCCACCGGCCTGGTCAAAAATCCTTACAAACACGGCGCCGCTGCGGACGTAACCAAGTGGATGGATATGGCCTCGACCAAGACTCCAGCGCAAATAGCACAAGAAGAAAAATTAGCGAAGGACGCCAAAGAAGCGAAGCTGGCACAAGAAGCCAAAGCTCTGGCAGCAGCAAAGGCCGCGGCAGCATCTAAAGAAGTACCTAAAGTCGCTGTGGCTGCACCTCAAATAGTCACACCAAAAGTCGTGGAGCCTATTGTCGTGGCAACAGCGCCAACGGTGGCAGCAGCTGTACCAAAGCCGACACCTGCTCCGGCACCAGCACCAGAATCTATCGTGTTAAAAGTTGTCTCCAGCGTACAACCCAAGTTTCCTAACACGGCGATACGTTCAGGTATCACGGACGGTATCGTCAAAGCGCGTATACATATTGAGACCGATGGCAAAGTATCTCAGGTAGAAATATTGTCAGCCAAGCCCACCAGATACTTTGACAAAGAAGTCATCGCTGCTGCGTCACAATGGAAATATGCACCAATCTCCAGACCACAAACTACGCTACTGGAGTTCAACTTCAAATTAGATGACCAATCCAGATAAACGATTTTGATCTATCTCCCAGGCGACTCAGCCCAATATCGCTGGGTTGAGCGTCCATGTAGCGTAGGTCAATCCCCCCGCAAAACTGACCCAGGCCAGATACGGCAGCAGCAAGATGGCTGCAGTCGTATTGAGTCGCCAAAACGCCACAATAGTCCCCACAATCAAAGCCCATAGCAGCAAGATTTCGACAAAGGCCAACGCGCCTTGATGCCAGACAAAAAATAGCCAGGTCCAAATTGCATTCGCTGCCAACTGCATCAAAAACAAACTAATCGCAGCGCTAGCTTGACGCAATCCATGTGCACGCCAAACTAGCCAGATCGCTATCGCCATCATCAAATATAAAACCGTCCAGACTGGCCCGAACAACCAAGCCGGAGGAGCCCATTCTGGGCGCGTCAATTGCATATAAAACGTACCAGCTTGTGCTGAGGCAAACGCACCAATCGCAGCAGCAGAAAAGGTCAATATCAACCAGCCGACAAAGCCGCCAATTTGCTGGCCGGATGAATAGCGAGGAGAATTTATTTGCATTTTATTTTTTCAATTAAATTGATGTCACCAGGATTTGCACATCAGCGACAGTTAGGTAGATAAACAACGAACGATACCTCTATCTTATCGCTGTTTGTTCAGTGCTGGCGGAGGGTATTGTTATGCTCTGATCATTTTTAATTGGTGTTATTAATTTTTATAGTTCTCAAATAAAACCGGAGCGCCTGCCTTTGCCGAAACAACTCGCCGCCCCTCAGAAACCAAGGCATCCTCGTCGGGCCCACTGCGGCTATTTAATACCCAGTTTTCACTGATACGTTTATGAAAAACCCAGTCACGTAAGGCCGGCAGATACCGGAAAGTAATGAAGTCTGTCCAATGCTGCCCGCAAGACATAGCGTTTTCAATTGTGAAGTAATGGTTTTTAATGGAGATATTTTTTTCATCAGCATCAAAAGGATCACACTGACCACCCTCATCTACTTTAAACACCACATGATCATTGCGCTTTACCAAAGTAAAACGACCGTCCGGATTCTGAATAAATAATAGCAGTGGTCGTGCTGGTGCCGAATCGTCACCGTTGACTGTCTTTTCATTTTTCTTGTGTAGCACAACGACATAATCGACCAGTTTATCGTCGTTCAGCTCACCACTTTGAAAAGAATGAACTTCGTAGTCCTTGGGAATCTGATCCAGAATATTTTTCGGCAAATTTGCCGCAAACACGTTGCCGCACACAGCCAATAAAGCGATGCAGAATAATGGTTGTAAGTTTGGTTTCATCGGATGTATAAAAAAATGATGCGACTAATTCAACATCGTCAGCGCCGCTCATTATGATCACAACTAAGACTTAAGTCATGTATGAGTTTCAACATCGAGCTTACTTCTTCGGATTGATTTCAATCTGAAAAAAAATAATCAGAAATTGAAGGCAGCGCATTCAGAAATCGACCAGATTTTATCGTCTGGTTTGGCTGGCCGCACGCTCTCCGGCGGCGCGGCTTTTGGGAACAAGACCTTGTATCTTGCAGGTTTGCCACCCAGCGATTCTGTCTTGAAATAATTTTCTTTACGCTCGCGTGTCAGGGCACATATGCCACGCAAGGTGAACATGGATGAAGACACCGAGCCGCCAGAAATGAGACTGACCTCGACTTCAGAGTTATCTGAGTTTCGTGCAGTTTCTAAAAAAACCATTTCCAGTGTTTTACCATTTTCTACCGCTTGGTTTTTTACTTCTAACCGGAAAAGTTTCTCCTCCGCTTGTGCAGCCAGAGCGGTGAGAGCAGTGACCGATACAGCAGCGATGATTGCAGTAGCAAAGATGTTCTTCATGGGGTTCTCCAAAGCGATTAAGTTTACTTACAGGTTTCGGCAGAATTTTTATTGCCCAGCATGTGATGCCATGAGCCATGAATAAGTTCTATTTAAATATACTCCCCCATATTTTTATCAAATATTGGCTAACGACCAGTAAATATATGGACGATTAAATATACTGCAATGGAGTATATTTATTATTGTAAAAAGACTTGTTGTCAGTGCTTGATATTTGTCACTGAATAAGCAGCTAAATATACATCTAAACACATAGCTGAATCGGCAGCAGAACTTATGGATAGCGGCGTTTCCTCTCGGCGACAGAACCGATGATAAGTTGCTCAAGGACTTTAAGATCAACATCGCTGAGCTTGCGGATGTACAAACAGGCTTTTGCTGTCTTGTGCTTTCCCAGTTTGGCTAGCAGTTCGTCATGATCGGGGAAGCTAGCTAAAATATAGATACTAATATCGCCCTTACGTGACGAGAAACCTGTCAGGCATGAGTCACCTTCGCGGCCACTCTCGTACTTATAGTGATAGCTGCCAAAACCGACGATACTGGCTCCCCACATCTGCGGTTTGTGCTTGGTCGCTTTGGCCATCAGCTTGCTTAAATCTTCACAATCCTTGCGTCTGCAGCCATCTTCAATTGCGGCAAGATAATCTTCCACGCTGGCCTCAGTCGCTTGCGTTTTGTTCTCAGCCATGAATTACCTTTTTAGGTTGAATCATATACGTGCAATTGGATAATGCTAACCGCATCTGCACTGAAATATGCAGACTTATTCCAGGCACTTCTTAGCAATATCATTCCTGAGATTTACATCCGATATTTAAACAAGTATTCAGGCTCTGGCGCTAAGCTCCATACTTATTTAGCCCACAGGCTTATTGAGTGAGCGGTCGTTGCGGCAGGCACTAAGTGGCTTTACTTTGGCTGAGATGATCTTGGATACTTCATGTGACTCGGAGTTGGCAATGAGCTTAATACATGCGCAACCATAGCCAAAATGATTGTTCGTCCTGACCCATTGCGAGGACCCGAATTCCGGCCAATCTCCGTCTGCTTGTGCGCCACCTTGCGTGCTGATAAGCCATTCACCATCGTGGTCAACCAGCGATGCGTTCTGCGGCGTGGGATTGTGAAACCAGCCGCATCGTAGCTTCGCGGTATCGGCATTCTCGCTAGCGCTGGCCGTCAATAAGAATGTCATTGTGAGTAGCAGTACGAGTGCTTGTTTCGATGTTTGCATACAAATATTTAAAGGCGAAGCCAAAGCTCAGACATGCCGCATAATGCGACTCCCTGTAAGTCATAAAAATATCATGCCGTTCGCCTTGACTGTCATATTAATTATGTACAGTTTTAAAATAGATCCTCGCTTGCTACATGTCTATGCATCAAAAATGGATGCTACATTTTTACAGGTGAGATGAGCGCATCGCAGTCGCACCTATTGGATCAATAAAAATCCCGGCATAAAACCGGGATTTTTATTAATTGACGAAACTAAAGAATTACATATTCCGCCGGTACTGCCCACCAACCTCAAACAGTGCCGTAGTAATTTGCCCCAATGAACAAACTCGTGCTGCGTCCATTAGTTTGGCAAAAACGTTTTCATCGTTGATGGCGGCTTGCTGCAATGCTGCCAATGCTTGCGGTGCGTCTTTAGCGTGACGCTGATGGAAGTCGGCCAGGCGGGTTAATTGCGATTGTTTTTCTTCGTCGGTGGAGCGGGCTAGCTCGATTTTTTGTGGCGTCTCGCCTTGTTTAGGATTGCGGAAAGTATTCACGCCAATGATCGGTAATGTGCCGTCGTGTTTCAGGTGTTCGTAGTGCATGGATTCTTCCTGGATCTTGCCGCGTTGGTAGCCGGTTTCCATTGCGCCTAATACGCCACCACGTTCTGCGATACGTTCAAACTCTTGCATCACGGCTTCTTCTACCAGCTCGGTTAGCTCCTCAATGATGAAACTACCTTGGATAGGATTCTCGTTTTTGGCTAAGCCCCACTCACGATTGATGATGAGCTGGATCGCCAGAGCGCGCCGTACGGATTCATCTGTTGGTGTAGTGATTGCTTCGTCATAAGCATTGGTGTGCAGGCTGTTGCAATTGTCGTAGATTGCGATTAACGCTTGCAACGTGGTACGGATATCGTTGAAGTCAATTTCTTGCGCATGCAACGAGCGGCCGCTGGTCTGGATATGGTATTTCAGTTTTTGGCTGCGATCATTCGCACCGTATTTGTCACGCATGGCAACTGCCCAGATGCGACGTGCGACGCGGCCAAGCACTGTGTATTCGGGGTCCATGCCGTTGCTGAAGAAGAAGGACAAGTTAGCGGCAAAATCATCAATATGCATGCCACGTGCGAGATAGGCTTCCACAAAAGTAAAGCCATTCGACATCGTGAAGGCGAGTTGAGAAATCGGATTGGCACCGGCTTCTGCGATGTGATAACCAGAGATTGACACCGAATAAAAATTACGCACTTGGTGGTGTACAAAATACTCTTGAATATCGCCCATGACTTTGAGCGAGAATTCAGTCGAGAAGATGCAGGTGTTTTGTCCCTGATCTTCTTTCAGAATATCTGCCTGTACCGTGCCGCGCACATTCATCAGCACCCATGCGCGGATTTTTGCAGCTTCATCCGCAGTTGGTTCACGCTTATTATCGGCACGGAATTTGTCCATCTGCTGATCAATTGCGGTGTTCATGAAGAAAGCTAAAATCGTCGGTGCCGGGCCGTTGATGGTCATGGACACTGAGGTTGCCGGATCACATAAATCAAATCCGTCGTACAAGACTTTCATATCTTCTAAGGTGGCAACGGACACGCCTGAGTTACCGACCTTGCCGTAAATGTCCGGACGGATCGCTGGATCTGCGCCGTATAAAGTCACAGAATCAAACGCGGTAGAGAGACGCTTGGCGGGCATGCCTTGCGATACCAACTTAAACCGTTTGTTGGTACGGAAAGGATCGCCTTCACCGGCAAACATACGGGTTGGATCTTCTCCTTCGCGTTTGAACGCAAAAACACCCGCCGTGAACGGGAATGATCCAGGTACGTTCTCTAACATCAACCAGCGCAAAATTTCGCCATGATCGACAAATCGCGGCAAAGCAACTTTGCGGATTTTTGTGCCAGACAAGGTGCTGGTGACTAACTGCGTGCGGATTTCTTTATCGCGAATTTTGACCACATATTCATCACCGGCATACGCGGCCTGCATGTCTGGCCACATGGCGATCAATTTTTTGGATTCTGCATCCAGATGATGATCGCGCTCGGTAATCAGATCATCGAAGTCTGCCGCTTTGCCGGCCTTAGTCAACATCCGTTTGGCTTCTTGCAATTGCTGGCGTTCGCGGGCGATCACGACTTGTTTGCCGGAGTGTTTGTGGAACTGACGTACCGTATCAGCGATCTCTGCCATATAGCGGCTGCGTGCAGGTGGCACGATGACGTTTTTACCGCTGGAAAATTTGGCACTAATCGGTGCGAGTTTGCTCGGCACGGCTTTGAGTCCGCGCTCGGTCAGTGCGGGCAAAATACCTTGATATAAAGCGGTAACACCATCATCATTGAAGCGCGATGCTTGCGTGCCATACACCGGCATTTCTTCCGGTTTTTTGGTCCACAGTTCGCGGTTGCGTTGGTATTGTTTGGCGACGTCACGCAGGGCATCTAGTGCACCTTTGCGGTCAAACTTATTGATCGCAACAAAGTCAGCAAAGTCCAACATGTCGATCTTTTCTAGCTGCGATGCAGCGCCAAATTCTGGCGTCATCACATACATACTCAAATCCACGTGCGGCACGATTGCGGCATCGCCCTGACCGATACCGGATGTTTCAACGATGATCAGATCAAAGCCAGCAACCTTACAAGCAGCGATCACATCCGGTAATGCTTGTGAAATCTCAGACCCAGCTTCGCGTGTCGCCAGCGACCGCATAAAAACCTTTAGCTTGCCACCCCAAGGACTAATCGCATTCATACGGATACGATCGCCCAGCAGAGCACCGCCCGATTTACGACGTGAAGGATCAATGGAGATCAGCGCGATATTCAACTGATCGTCCTGGTCTAAACGAATCCGGCGTATCAGTTCATCCGTCAAGGAGGATTTACCAGCACCACCAGTGCCGGTGATACCAAATGCCGGCGTCTTGATGTTATCTGCGGCGGTCTGAATTGCATGACGCAGTTCGGGCGCGACACGATCATTTTCCAATGCGGTGATGAGTTGCGCCAGAGGACGATGTTTAGCGACCATATCATCGCCTTGCAAACTGGTCATCTGTGTCGGCGCATAGCCGGATAAATCGGTATCGCAGGCCTGTATCATCGACAGAATCATGCCGACCAGACCCAGGCGCTGTCCGTCTTCTGGACTAAAAATACGGGTCACACCGTAGGCATGCAGATCGGCGATTTCATCCGGTACGATCACACCGCCGCCGCCGCCAAATACTTTGATATGCGCACCGCCACGTTGCTTGAGCAAGTCGATCATGTATTTGAAATACTCCACATGGCCGCCTTGGTAGCTGGAAATTGCAATACCTTGTGCATCCTCCTGCAAAGCGGCAGTGACGATTTCTTCTACTGAGCGATTGTGACCTAAATGGATGACCTCTGCACCGTTTGCCATCAAGATACGGCGCATGATGTTGATCGAGGCATCATGGCCATCGAACAGAGAGGCTGCGGTGACAAAACGTACCTTATTGGCAGGTTTGTATTCGGTTAATTTTTGGGCGATGGACAGGTCAGTCATGTCTTCCTCAACGGTCAGGATTTTTTGTATGTTTTATCGATTTAGCTATGAATGTTCTTGCTAATGGCAACGCTTCAATCGGTAAGCTAAGTTATATGACGTTAACGTAAACGTCAATGTCAAAATTCAAAACTGGATGTCCATTGTTTATAAGGCTTACGGGCCAAAAATGGCTTGAGCGGCTTATTTTTAATGGACATCTCTTTTCAATACTATAAGGCAATCTTAGATTCAAACAATGCAGTCGGCTAGGCAACTCGTACGATCTCGCCGATCACTTTGGCTTTTGGCTTCTGCAACAAGCTGGCTTGTTCAGCATAGTAGGTTTCCATCGCTTTTTCTTTGACGTGACCAAAACCACGGACTTTCTCGGGCAAATTGGCGACTTGCACTGCCTTGTCCAGATTGTCTTTGTTTAAGTTAACGATCAGGCTTAACACGGTGTCGCGGTAATTAACGATCAAGGCGCGCTCGGATTTGCGCTCTTCTGTGTAGCCGAAGATATCCAGTTTGCTGCCGCGCAAACCCTTGAGTTTGGCCATTAATTTAAAGGCTTGCCATACCCAAGAGCCATACTGCGCTTTAATCAAATGACCTTGTCCGTCTTTTTTAGAAAATAGCGGCGGTGCTAAGTTGAACTTGAGGGAGAAGTCGCCTTCAAACTGCTGCTTGAGTTTGTCAGTAAATTGTCCGTCGGTGTACAAACGTGCTACCTCATATTCGTCCTTGTACGCCATCAACTTAAACGCGTATTTAGCGACCGCTGTTGTCAGCTTATTTCCCAGACCCGATGCTGTCTCAGCAGCGCGGACCTGGCTGACCAAATCCTGATATTGCTGCGCATAAGCGGCATTTTGGTAGGCTGTCAGATAGTCGACACGACGTTTGATTACGCTATCCAGACTTTGCGGCATTTGCACGACGACTGGTGAAGTCGGTATGGCAATTTTTTCTACTTTAGCCAAATCCACTGCGGCACGACGTCCCCATAAAAAAGCTTTTTTATTGGATTCGATCGCAACGCCATTCAATTCCACTGCGTGCATCAAAGCGGTTTCAGATACGGGGATGGAGCCTTTTTGGTAAGCAAAGCCGAGCATAAATAAATTCGTCGCGATGGAGTCGCCCATCAATGCGGTCGCTAATTTAGTTGCATTAATAAAGTCCACCTGATTACCAACAGCTTCTGCAATGAGCTGCTCGACAGATTCAGCGGGGAACTGCCAATCAGGGTTTTTAGCGAAAGGTCCTGTCGGTTGTTCATGCGTATTTACCACCGCACGAGTGCGACCAGCGCGCATTTTAGAAATGGCATCATGCGCACCGGCGGTCAACATATCGCAGCCCAAAATCAAATCCGCTTCGCCAGTAGCAATCCGTTGCGCACGCAAACGGGCAACATTATCAGCAATGCGGATGTGAGACGTAACCGAGCCATTTTTTTGCGACATACCTGTCATGTCCAATACCGACACACCCTTGCCTTCCAAATGCGCCGCCATACCGATCAATGCACCGATAGTAATCACACCAGTTCCGCCGATACCATTGAGCAAAATGTTGTAAGGCACAGCGCAGGTCGGCAAAACGGGAGCCGGCAAACTACCAAAGTCATCGGTCTTTGCCGTACCAGTTTTAGACTTGCGCAAGGTGCCGCCTTCTACCGTGACAAAACTAGGGCAAAATCCTTTGACGCAGGAATAATCTTTATTGCAGGAGGATTGATCAATCGTGCGTTTGCGACCGAATTCGGTTTCCAGTGGCATGATGGAAGTGCAGTTGGATTGCACACCGCAATCACCGCAGCCTTCGCATACGGCTTCGTTAATAAACATGCGCTGATTTGGATCGGGGAATTCTTTCTTTTTGCGGCGACGACGTTTTTCTGCAGCACAGGTCTGGTCGTAGATCAAGACGCTGGCACCAGTCAGTTCACGCATTTCACGCTGAACTGCATCCATATCTTTGCGATCATGTAGCGTCACCAGATCGGGTAATGCAGAACGATCTGTATAGCGGGATAAATCTTCAGTCACTAGCGCAATTCGCTTTACGCCTTCGGCGGCCATTTGCTGCGCCATCATGTGGACGCTGATCGTGCCGTCAACTGGTTGACCGCCGGTCATCGCAACGGCGTCGTTATACAAAATCTTATAAGTGATATTGACCTTGGCAGCCACAGCAGCGCGGATCGCTAAATAGCCAGAGTGAAAATACGTGCCGTCACCCAGATTTTGAAATACATGCGGCAACGTCGAAAACGCAGCTTGTCCAATCCACGGAGCACCTTCACCCCCCATGTGCGTCGTCAGTTTATTAAATTCGGGATAAATGGCGGTCGCCATGACGTGGCAACCAATACCTGCCAGCGCGAGACTACCTTCTGGCACTTTTGTCGACGTATTGTGCGGGCAACCGGAGCAGTAATAGGCCGGACGCGGAGGCGTATTCACGTCCTTGTTCAGTACCACATCTTTTGCCTCCAAAAACGCCAGGCGTGCCTTAATCAGATCACTAGTGTGGAAGCGCGCAATCCTTGCCGCGATGACGCGAGCAATTTGGGCGACAGAAAAATCTGCCTTGGACGTCAGCAACCAGTCACCACGTGGATGTACCCATTCGCCTTTTTCATCGAACTTACCGATGACACGTGGACGAACATCGTCGCGCCAATTGTAAAGTTGTTCTTTAAGTTGATATTCGACCATCTGGCGTTTTTCTTCCACCACCAGAATCTCATCCAAACCTTGTGCAAATTCGCGTACACCGTCAGGCTCCAGAGGCCAAGGCATAGAAACTTTATACAGGCGGATACCAATCTCGGCAGCGAATTTCTCATCAATGCCAAGTTCTTCCATCGCTTCTAATACATCGAGATACGACTTGCCAGAGGCAACAATACCGAGCTTGGCATTAGGACTATCAATCGTCGTGTGATTGAGTTTGTTGGCGCGCGCATAGGCCAGTGCTGCGTAGATTTTGTAATCTTGCATCAAGGCTTCTTGCTTGCGTGCTTGTATGCCCAAAGTATCTAATGATAAACGGGTATTCAAGCCGCCTTCTGGCATCACAAAATCTTCTGGGATCGTAATCTTGAGACGGAAAGGATCAGCATCAGCGGAAGAGCTAGATTCCACCGTATCGGCCAAGGCTTTAAAGCCCACGGCGCAACCAGAGAAGCGCGACATAGCCCAAGCATGCAAACCCAAATCCAGGTATTCCTGAACATTGCATGGGTACAACATAGGGATCATGCATGCAGAAAAAATATGGTCAGACTGATGCGGCAAGGTAGAGGAGTAAGCACCATGGTCATCACCGGCCACCAATAAAACACCACCATATTGTGCAGTACCGGCATGGTTCATATGTTTAAACACGTCTCCGCAACGATCTACGCCGGGGCCTTTGCCATACCACATGGCAAACACGCCATCGTATTTTGCGGGACCAATCAGATCAACCGTCTGGGTACCCCATACTGCGGTAGCTGCCAAGTCTTCATTTACGCCAGGTACAAACTTGACGTGACTTGCATCCAGTAATTTTTGGGTCTTCCACAAGGTTTCGTCCAAACCACCCAAAGGTGAGCCGCGATAACCAGAAATAAATCCTGCCGTATTCAGGCCTGCGGCCTGATCACGCAATTTTTGTATCATCGGCAAGCGCACTAATGCCTGAATACCGGATAGAAAAATGGTGCCGCTAGTGGCGGTGTATTTATCGTCAAGTTTGACGTCATGCAGCTGGGGAATGTCACCAGAAGATGTGGCGGAAAAGGAAGGGGATAGCGAGGAGAGTCCAGCAGACTCCATGGTGGTGTCGGACGACATGTGATGCTCCAAAATTTGTGATTTAGATTACAAAGAGCATGCGCTGTATCCGGTAAGACACAAGTTTGCTCGGAACCGATAGCGAGGTATCAGAAATCGGTTCTCATTGCGGTGGCTGTGATAGCAACCATTTTATTCGAATTCGATGAAAAGTACGATGGTGAAAAGACACCTTCGCTGCATGCTTTGCAGGTCGATCACGACTTGTTTGCTCATACCAAGCAAAAATCATTATCAAACTACTACATGTTATTCCCATCGAATAACAAAGACATCAAAAGAAGCTTTCGAAATGATGCTGCAGCGCCTCTTCGACTTCCTTTGAAATCTGCTGTGTACACATTGTAGGCAGGGATGCGTATTTGTAAAAATACGAATTTAAAATAGGGCTATCATAATTTATGATAGCTCTTGTTTTTGAAGAACACTGACCGCGTGCTTAAGTAATCTCTTGAGTAGTTTTTATGTGCCGTCGCTATCCGGGTGCGGGATATGCTGATCTGTTTTATTAGGAAGAAGTATGGTTGCAATCAAACCGCCGTCGCGATGATTTTCCAGTCGCAACTCTCCGCCATGTGCTTGAACAATACTATGGGCGATACCCAGACCTAAACCCATACCACCCGCATTTTTATGTCGACCGTGCTCCAGTCTGACATAAGGCTCCAATAAATGAGTGAAGTCTTCTTCTGGTACACCCGGGCCATGATCTCGGATTTCTATGGCGATCTGATCAGATTGTTCAGAAACATTAATCTCTACCTGTTTGCCATAGTGGATCGCATTGTCCAGTAAATTCCCGACCGCTCGCTTGAGGGCAAGCGGTTTCGCAAAAACGGTTAAACCAGATTCAATAAATAGAATTTCATGCCCTGCTAAGTGCGCACCTTTTACCATCCGACCTAACAAAGCATCAAGTCTGATTTCAGTCGGATTTTCATAAATATCACTATCCTTCACACATTGCAGCGCACCTTTGACCATCATATCCAGCTCGTCCAGATCATCATGAAATTCGGCACGGACAGCATCATCGTCAAGTAATTCTGCACGCAATTTCAGACGCACAATCGGTGTCCGCAAGTCATGAGAAATCGACACAAACAACCGCTCACGGTCATCAATATAACGCTGAATCCGCTCCCGCATTTCGCCAAAGGCCCGGGCTGTTTTTACAAATTCTTTGCTGCCGGTTTCAGGTAACGGTGGCGTATGTTCACCGTTACCAAATGCTTGCGCTGCCTCAGATAAAGCAGCTAGCGGCCTGGTTGTCCAACGTACGACTAAAATAGATAAAACCAAAACGGCGGCAAGTGAAAGTAGCTGGAGTAATACACGGTCAGAGGAAAAAGGATCGCCACTTTTAAAAAAATAAGGATTAGGCATTAAGGTCGCAAGATATAACCACTGACCGTCTGCCATCTCGGTTTGGATCACTAAGATAGGAGCAGGATTGGGCTGGGTGATCAAAATATGCTGTACCCATTTTTCTGGTACTTCACTAATTTGGGAGCCATCATCCGAAACGACCAAATCGGATGGCCATGCAAATCCGATTTTTAATTTATCTAAGGCTGGCAGCTCTTCTTTGAGGGAGGCTTGGATGTCCTGCACTGCCATGCTAGCCAGACGATTGCCAGTCAATTCGTTTAACTTGATCGCATTTTTGTTGATACTGACAAAAAACCGTGTCCCCCCCATTTCACGAAATAGCTGTATCGTCAGAGGCCGATAATTGGATGGAAGACTGGCAAAATATCGCATCGTACTGGCGGCACTGCGGGCGACATGCTGGGAAGAAGCTTTGGTTTCGATCTCGGATTCTTTACGAACCTGGGCTGTCCAGAACGCATTGCCAACAAATTGCGTCAACATCACCCCGGCAACCATCACCACTGTTAATCGTCCCAATAAAGAATGGGGGAGGATTTTTTGCAGAATCCGCTGGGAATGAGAAATGGTCGACATAGGCAGGCGTAACAATCGGGGAATAATCGAGGAACAATCGAGGAATAAGCGGGTAAAAATCGGAGAGTAATCAAGTAATCGTCAGATAATAGTCACGCAACAATCAGGCGTGAGCAGAACTGACATCTGCGGAAAAAACATAACCCGCGCCGCGTACGGTTTTGATGAGGGCTGGCTGCTTACCATCATCATGCAAACGCAAGCGAAGGCGACTGATTTGTACGTCTAAAGAGCGATCCAAAGGACCTGCATCACGACCACGCGTCTCTTCACACAATACGCTGCGATCCAGAATGTCGCCAGGATGCTCAACAAAATACTTGAGTAATTGAAAATCCAGTCCCGTCAGCGCAATCACGGTTCCATCACGGTCACTGACGGTGCGTTCAACGGTATCAAGAGTAAAGCCGACAAATCGATAATAGCGCGGAGCAGCTAGATTCTCACTACCAGTACGCCGGAGTATTGCTTTAATGCGAGCCAGCAATTCTCTAGGGCTATACGGCTTAGAAATATAGTCATCTGCCCCTAGCTCTAAGCCAACGATACGATCGGTCTCGTCTGAACTGGCCGTGAGCATAATCACGGGAACGTTGGAGCGATTTCTCACCACTTTGCACAATGCAAACCCGTCCGTATCAGGCAGCATGACATCTAAAATGACCAAAGATAATTCATCGGCATAACGATGAAACTCGGCTAAAAAAGATTCCCCGTTATGTGCCAGCTTGACCTCATATTGATTTTTTTCCAGATAGGTCTTTAACAGAGTTCTGGTTTTTTGGTCGTCATCGACTATCAGTATTTTGCGCATTATTACTTTCAATATTCTATTTTTATTTATGTCTTTGGAAGCGAGCGTGCGATGGCGGCTAATCGACGCTGTGTATCACCTATCGACATTTTGTCGTCGATAAAAAAGCGGACGATCTCAGCAATAATCGCGTCTTTAGAAATTTCGTCGGTCGCCATCCGGTGCGCAAAACTAGGCACTTGCGCGGCACTTCCCACAGAAAATGCTTTGAGCGACGCACGGGAGCAGCTATCCATTTTCGATGAATCCTGATTGCGTAAAACAGAAATAGAACCTTTGACACGGTTGTACTCTGTTTGCAGCGCTGGCGATACGACAATTTGAGCGAGCTTTTCTTGCGCGGCTCTGTGCGATCCATCCAGCGTCAGCATGACAAGGGTATCGATATCATATAGATGATAATTTTCTGTGCCTGGCACCGCCATGCAACTAAAACCAACATCGGTTGCCAATCCCCAATAATTTAGCTCGGCTTTCGCCCAGTCTCCCATGATAAACATGGCTGCATTGCCATCGGCAAACTGGCGCGCCATTTCTACCCAAGTACGCTCTTGTGAGGATACAGACATCATTTTTTTGAGCGCGCGTAAGCGTTTTAAGGCATTGGCAAAGCGCGCATCAGAGAATGCCTCGACGTCTTTTTTGACAAATAACTCGTTATAAAAACCCGCGCCTGCCTCGGATAACACCAGGTTTTCAAATAAAGTCGCAACCTGCCATGGTTCGCTGCTTTGTGCCAACGGTATCACGCCTGCCTGTTTTAATTTTTTTGCGACGACTTCAAACTCATCCCAGGTTTCAGGCGGTTTCAGATCATATTTTTTGAATACTTTTCGGTTAATAAATAATGTATTAATGCGATGAATCCCCAGCGGCGCGGCAACCAGACGTCCTTTGGGTTGCACCAAGGTCCAGACCAGCGGAAATAAAACTTTGTCCCATTTTCCAGCCGCACCAACGGCGTCAAAATCCAGCAGCAACCCCAGGTCTGACCATTCGCTGATCAGTACGCCGTTGACCTGCGATACCTCGGGCGCGTTACCTGTGAGGATGCGACTTTTAAGAACGATGCCCGCACCTATGCCTGACCCGCTAGGGATCAACGCATCGCGCCAAATAATATTTTCTTGGGCTAATTTACTCGCCAACACATCGACAGCCTTGTGCTCACTGGCGGATTTCCACCAATGCAGTACCTGCAATGTCTCTGCCCATGTTGTAGAGCTGGTCACCAGCAACAAAATGGGCAATATCAAGTTACGCACTATCTGCTGTGAGGATAGCTGGTAACGACGAGCACATTCTGCATGGGGCAACAATCTTATTTTTACTGTTTGCACCTGAGGATCCTTCTTTGTCTCGGGGGTGACTATAACGTAACTGAATGTTGTTGCGAAGGTAAATAAGCATCGATATTTGTAATGAACTGTGAGCTTACATTGCAATTTATTGCAGGCAGAAAACACATCGATTTTGCTCGTGCTCCGCTATGAGCTATCGGCGAAGAATTGCAAAAAAGCAAAAATCCCAACGTAAAGTTATGTAACAAGCCGACTTTAGCTGATTTTCAATTTTCTTATAAAAATCAATTACTTAACAGGTGATGACCAGATTGCAACTCAGGGTGTGGTGTCACAGTATCTGCGGTGCTAATGTCTGCTCGCCGCAACAATAAGTGCCAATACGGATGCTGGATTAGTACCCCGTTTTGGACAAATGATGGTGAGAAAAATTGGGCAACCATCTGCAGTAGATTAAATCCGGGAAATACCGGACATGACAGCATGCTCAAAAGCAGCGTCAGCTTGCTTGCGAGCGATTAAAAATACACAGGAGACATAATGAGTAAAACTGCATTCAGAGCGTTACCGCTCGCCCTTTCACTTGCCTTTACTGCCGGCGTAGCACATGCCAGCGATGCTGAAGGTGAGTTCCATGGCTACTTGCGCGCTGGCGTAGGCTCTAGTTCACAAAAAGGTCCACAAAGCTGCTACGACTTGGGTGGCAACACCATGAAGTATCGCCTCGGCAATGAGTGCGATAGCTACTTTGAAGGCGGTTATACAAAGGAACTGGCAAAATCAGAAAACGGCGTAAGCTGGGTCGGTACTTTGTGGATCGACGCTTACAAAAACGGTTCTGATTTCGGCAATGCCAAACCAGAAATCGCCAAAGCTTATGTAGAAGCCAAAGGGCTCGATTTCTTAAACGGTGGTACTGCTTGGATTGGTAAGCGTTACTACTTCCGTCCAGATATCCATATGCTGGATCTGCAATACATCAACTTAAATGGTACAGGCGGTGGCTTTGATAAAGTTGGCGGCTTTGGCCCTGGCAAATTCGGCTATGCCGTGTTCAAAGATAACGACACCAACGACATTGATGCGACGACCGGCAAAGTGCTCAATACGCCAGCAGCAGTGCGTCAGAACTTTATCTATGAAGGTGTGCCCGTCAACGAGAACGGTACGATTGATATGGCGATGTCGCTGATCAGTGCCCAAGGACAAAACCGTCATAACGGTTGGCAGTTCTCGATCTTCCATAAGCAAGATAAAGTACTTGGTGGCGCAAATACTGTTGGTATTCAATACGGTGTTGGTCCAGGCACTGGTATTGGCGGACCATGCTGCGACCGTATCGGTAGCTCCGGTAGCACAACGTTGGGTTCTGACGTTACCCGTTTGCGCGTATTCGATAATCTGGTGATCCAACCTACGACACAATTCAGCACTGAATTTATCGCTTTAATGCAGCGTGATAAGTCGGATGCACAGGGTTCCTCCACCTGGACTACATTAGGCGCAAGACCGGTGTATGCGTTGACTAAAAACTTTAAGCTGCAAGCAGAAGTTGGCACCAGTCGCGTCACACAAGCCAATGGCGGCGACGCTTTACGCCTGACCAAAATCACCTTCGCACCAACGCTGTCTATGGGTGAAGGCTACTGGTCGCGCCCAGAACTACGCGCCTTTGTTACCTACGGCAAATGGAATGATGCGGCAACCGCCGCTGTCAACGCCAGCAATAACTCTGGTCCGGTATATGGTAACAATACTAGCGGCACCTCAGTTGGTATTCAATTAGAAACTTGGTTCTGATACGCCTATCGGTCACTTTTACGCTCGCTTTTAAATTTGATCTTTATGACTTAGCTCATTTTTAGTCAATTTTACCGACTGCCCAGATGTGTCTGAACAAAAAAATATCAACACATCTGGCGACAGCAAAATAAAATCATTTAAAAACATTCCCCAAACATATTGGAGTAGACAATCATGAAATTGAAACAAATCGTTCAGGCAACTATTGCAGCCACAGCGTTGATCGCTGGCGCGCAAGTTCAGGCAGCAGAAGTCGAAGTCTTACATTATTGGACTTCCGGTGGCGAAGCCAAATCCGTCGCTGAATTGAAAAAAATGATGGAAGCCAAAGGCATCGTCTGGAAAGATTTCGCCGTAGCTGGTGGCGGTGGTGAAAATGCTATGACTGCGTTAAAAGCACGCGTCATTTCTGGTAGCGCACCGACTGCAGCACAGATCAAAGGCCCATCGATTCAAGAGTGGGGTAAAGAAGGCGTGTTAGCGAATATCGATGCCGCGGCGACCGAAGGCAAATGGGATGCAAGTTTGCCAAAAGTCGTCTCCAATATCATGAAGTATCAAGGACACTATGTTGCCGCACCGGTCAATGTGCATCGTGTCAACTGGTTATGGGTCAATCCAGACGTCTTAAAAAAAGCAGGCGCCAAAGCGCCGACCAATTGGGACGAATTTTTTGATGCCGCTGACAAAATCAAAAAAGCCGGCTTGATTGCCATTGCACACGGCGGTCAGCCATGGCAAGACGCGACGGTATTTGAATCCGTCGCACTCGGCGTCGGCGGTCCAGATTTCTATAAAAAAGCAATCGTACAACTGGACCCGGCCAGTCTGACTGGTCCAACCATGATCAAAACCTTTGATACCTTAGCAAAGATCAAAACCTACATCGATAAAGATGCCGCTGGCCGTGACTGGAACCTGGCAACAGCCATGGTCATCAATGGCAAGGCTGGTATGCAATTTATGGGCGATTGGGCGAAGGGTGAATTTACTGCGGCGGGCAAAGTCGCTGGTAAAGACTTCTTGTGTCTGACTGCGCCAGGTACCGAGAAAGCATTCACCTTTAATATCGACTCTCTGACGATGTTTAAAGTTAAAGATGCTGATCAGCAAAAGGCCCAACTAGTCTTGGCAAGCGCGGTGATGAGCCCGGAATTTCAGGAAGTATTTAACCTGAACAAAGGCTCTATCCCTGCCCGTGCCGGTGTCTCACGTGCTAAGTTTGATAGCTGTGCCATCAAGTCGATGGATGACATGGACGCGACGAGTAAGAGCGGTGGTTTAGTCCCTAGCTTTGCACACGGCATGGCAATCGACTCTGCTAAAGCCGGTGCGATTCAGGACGTGATTGCGAAGTTTATGAACTCCACGATGACCTCGCAAGCCGCAGTACAAGCATTAGCAAAAGCGGCTAAAGCGAAGTAAAGTAAGCTGCAGTAATAGCGACGTGATACAGAAGTAAGCTGCAAATAAGCTGGAAGTAAGCTGTAAAACAAGGTGGCAAACGTCATACGCACTGAATGAGATAACAACTCGCTGGTGCGTATGGCGGGCAGTAATGAAAATGGTGTGGAATTTTGCTTATTTTCATATACTCCCCCTTATTTTTAATAAAAATGCCTTAGTGTCCAATGATTATATGGACAATAAAATATACTCCCCATAAGTAATTGGAGCGATCATTGATATCGCTCTGGAGATTCTTGATGTCAGTTACCCCCACAGCAATATCGGGCCGCAGTCAGGCTGTCGATCACGCTCAGCGCCCCAAGGTCGCCCAAAGGCTCGCCAGTTTTGCCGATGTCTGGCTACCGCGCATCGTGTTGTCGCCAACGGTGTTGACTTCCCTCATTTTTGTCTACGGTTTTATCGGCCTGACAGCGTATCTGTCTTTGACCGAATCACGCTTGATGCCGAATTACACCTTCTCAGGATTTTCGCAATACAGCGCCTTGTTTGAAATTGACCGCTGGTGGGTTTCTGCCACCAACTTAGGCATTTTCGGTGGATTATTTATTTTGATTTGTCTGGTTGTCGGACTCTTGCTGGCGATTTTTTTAGATCAGCGTATCCGTGCAGAAGGTGCGTTACGAGCAATCTATTTATATCCGATGGCACTATCGTTCATCGTCACGGGTGCTGCATGGAAATGGATACTAAACCCAGGTCTGGGTTTAGAAAAAATGATGCATGACTGGGGCTTTGCCAACTTCTCTATGGACTGGCTAGTCGATTCTGACATGGCGATTTATACCGTCGTCATAGCGGGCGTCTGGCAATCCTCAGGATTTGTAATGGCATTGTTTTTAGCGGGATTGCGCGGGATTGACGACAGCATCATGAAGGCGGCGATGGTGGATGGTGCCAGCCTGCCGACGATTTATCGCCGTATCGTCATCCCCTCTTTGCGCCCCGTGTTCTTTAGTGTCTTGCTAGTGTTATCTCATATTGCCATCAAGAGTTTTGATCTGGTCATGGCGCTGACCGCTGGCGGTCCCGGCACCTCATCCGACGTACCTGCCATTTTTATGTACCAATTTTCTTTTACCCGCGGACAGCTAGGCTTAGGTGCAGCATCCGCAATGATGATGCTGATGACGGTACTGGCAGTATTAGTACCCCTGATTTATCTTGAAGCAAAAGAGGCACGTCATGGTCGCTAATTCTTCTCCGTCCTCTAAATTCTCTGAGGCAAATAATCCCAATCGCTCGCGGTTAAATATCGGTCGTATCTTTATCTACGTGCTCTTATTTTTATGCGCACTGTATTACCTGGCACCTTTGTATGTGATGCTGACCACCTCAGTCAAATCACTGGATGAAATCCGGAGTGGAAATTTACTGGATTTCCCTTTGCATCCAAACACTGCCGCATGGGCAAAAGCCTGGGGCTCTGCCTGTACTGGTGTGCAATGTGATGGCCTGGCACCGTATTTTTGGAACTCCGTCAAAATGGTGATACCGGCAGTCTTGATCTCCACCTTGATCGGTTCACTGAATGGGTATGTGCTAGCCCACTGGCGCTTTCGCGGGTCAGAGATTTTATTTACGGGCTTGATGGTCGGTTGTTTTATCCCGTTTCAGGTCGTAATCTTGCCTATGGCGCGCTTGCTGGGCCTGATGCATCTGGCCAATACAACGGCGGGTTTGATATTAGTGCATGTGATTTATGGCATGGCATTCACGACGCTGTTTTTCCGTAATTATTATGTATCGGTGCCAGAAGAATTGGTCAAAGCTGCCCGCATCGACGGCGCAGGATTTTTGACCATTTATCGCCGGATTATTTTCCCCTTGTCCTTGCCAATTTTTATGGTGTGCTTTATCTGGCAGTTCACCCAGATCTGGAATGACTTCTTATTCGGCGTGGTGTTCGGCGGCTCTGATGCGCAACCCGTCACTGTTGCCCTAAATAATCTGGTCAATACTTCGACAGGTGTGACGGAATATAACGTCAATATGGCAGCGGCGATTATCGCAGCACTGCCGACATTGGTGCTGTATCTGATCGCAGGAAAATATTTCGTCCGGGGGCTGACTGCCGGCGCGGTCAAAGGCTGATTCCTGATAACGACGACCGGTTGGACAAGGTCACAATCACATTAAAGTAATCGTATTTAATCTATTCAGAAGAAACGAAATAACCATGGCAAGTTTATCCATACGCAATGTACGCAAGGTCTATCCCAACGGCGCGGAGATATTAAAGGGCATCAATCTTGAGATTCAAGATGGCGAATTTTTAATCCTAGTCGGTGGCTCTGGTTGTGGCAAATCCACCTTACTGAATATGATCGCCGGCTTAGAGCCTATTTCTGATGGCGAGATTTATATCGGTGATCGCTGCATCAACGCTGTTCCTGCCAAATCGCGTGATATCGCCATGGTGTTTCAGTCGTACGCACTGTATCCGACCATGACTGTCAGAGAAAATATCTCGTTTGGATTAGGCATACGCAAAGTACCCAAAGACGAACAAAAAAAGATCGTAGAGCGGGTTGCCGAGACTTTACAAATCACCCACTTGCTAGACCGTAAACCAGCATTACTGTCCGGTGGGCAACGTCAACGGGTCGCCATGGGTCGTGCTATTGCCCGCGATCCAACGCTGTTTTTATTTGATGAGCCGCTCTCTAATCTGGATGCAAAACTGCGGGTAGAGATGCGCGCTGAAATTAAATTGATGCACCAGCGACTAGGCACGACGATCGTCTATGTTACCCATGATCAGATTGAGGCAATGACGCTGGGTGACAAAATCGCCGTGATGAAAGATGGCGTGGTACAGCAATTCGGCAGTCCGCAAGATATTTACGATCAACCTAATAATTTGTTTGTCGCAGGATTTATTGGCTCACCTTCAATGAACTTCTTAAAAGGCAAATTAGTCCCGCATGCTAATGGACTGGCATTTACTCTGGAGCATGCGGGCCAAACTAGTTTATTACCTCTACCGACCTCTTTTGCAGAACAACTCAAAGCAGGGCAATGGGCGGAGCGCGAGATCATACTCGGCATACGACCTGAACATGTGACCGACACTATCAGCGCCCGCCGCTCAGAAAGTGAAGAAGATTATCGCCCGACAGAAGTGGATTGCACAGTCGAACTGACCGAGCCAACTGGCCCTGACACTTTAGCATTTATCTGGTTTAACCAAAGCCGCATCACCTGCCGCACTCATCCACGTGCGATGGCTTTACCAGGTAAAAGTATGCGTCTGGCATTTGATTTATCGAAAGCGATTTTGTTTGATCCTAAGACGGAACAAAGAATCTCTTAGTGCATCTTGATGAATCTTGGTACATCTTATTTTTGCTAAATTTGTCTTAGCTCTTCATGATTAACTAAGGCTTTTGGTTCCTATCCATATACCGGATTCACATAAGTCATGTGCAACTTGTTGTACCAGTTTTTCTACTGCCATTGCAGCATTGGTTAATGGAATATTTTTAGAAGCGCATAGAACAACTGTCCGGGATAAGGGCGCGCCACTGATTGCATGTGCGCTTAATTCACCACGCTGTATTTCCGAAAGTAGCGGAGAGACCGGTAATATCGTAGCGCCCATATCAGCCATCAATGCCGATTTTAAAATCGCAATGGAAGTAATATCGATCACATGATCCGTCTTCAAACCAGCTTGTCTGACAACACTTTCTATCCGTGGCCTGACACCGTGCTGCACGCTAGGTAAAATCAAAGTAGCTTCCAAGGCTTTGGCTAAAGTGATGGTTTTACGCTTGCACGCAAATTGCGAGTCGCGGCGAGTGATGTACATCAGCTCTTCTTCTACTAAGGTCTTAGTAGAAAAACTGCCGAGCTGTCCGTCGTCAAACAATATCGCTAAATTCAAACGTCCCGACTTTAACTGTTCGGTCAAATTACCGGTTAATTCTTCCGTCAACTGAAACACAATATCAGGATAAGTCGCGCGTACCGCCTTCAGTAAAGGCAAGGCCAACGCGCCTGATGCGCTTTGCGGAATACCAAGAGCAACCGTTCCACTTGGTCTGTCAGAAGATTGACTGACCGCCGATTTAGCATCACTGACTTGCTTTAAGATAGCTTGTGCGTGCTCGTAAAAAATCTTACCGGCATCGGTGGCTTGCATGCCTTGTGCGGAGCGATGCAATAACAAGCACCCCAATTCGTCCTCTAATAACTGTAATTGCTGTGTCAATGCTGGTTGCACTATGTGCAGCACTTTAGCGGCACGTGACAAAGAGCCGTGATCGACTATCGCAACGAAATAGCGGAGTTGGCGCAGTTCCATTTAAGTTTGATTTCTTATAGTGTGATTTAATTCTGTCTTCATCGAAAACATCGATTTTCAACATCACGAAAACCCGTTGTTCAAGTATGCCATCGATACTCAGCTAAAACCCAGATGGGTTTCATCTATTCTGAGTCTTTAAAAATGGTTTGAAGTAATGTAACTGATTTATCTTTATTGATGTGTTCAAAAAAACTACTTGAGCACTATTGATACTGACCGCTCTGATTTCTCTGCCTCCAGGAAAAATATGTCCCGTCTGCCACGCTCTGTACTGATTGCTTTACTTACCGTCTACGTGGTGTGGGGATCAACCTATTTCGCTATCCATATCGCGCTGGCATCTTTCCCTCCGTTTATGTTAATGGGAACCCGTTTTCTGGTCGCAGGTGGTTTGCTATTTGCCTGGCAAACATGGCGCGGCGTAGCTCATCCCAGCTTAAAAGAATGGCGTGATGCGGGCGTCGTTGGAGTACTGATGCTCGGCGGCGGGATGGGCTTAACTGCGGTCGCGCAACAAAGCATTTCCTCAGGATTGACCGCGGTCTTCATTGCTTGTTCACCGATGATTTTGTCGTTTTGTGTTGGTTTTTTCGGTGACTGGCCTAACCGACGTGAATGGACAGGGATAGTGATTGGCTTTGCGGGCGCTGTGATGCTGGCATTTGGTGGCGAATTTTCTGCCAAGCCAATTGGTGTGATTAGTTTAATCGGGGCGATTTTAAGCTGGGATATTGGCTCAGTACTGTCACAGCGAAAATTAAAAATGGCGCCGGGTGCGATGGGATTTGCCAGTGAGATGCTGTTGGGTGGCGCATTTTTGATGCTGCTTGGTTTTTTGATGGGAGAAAAATTCAACACGCCAATCACTGTCAATGCATGGCTGGCATGGTCTTACCTTGTGGTTGCCGGGTCTTTGCTCGCATTTACTGCATATATGTACTTGCTAAGCGCAGTACCGCCCGCACTCGCTGGCAGCTACGCCTACGTCAACCCGGTGATTGCGGTAATTTTAGGAGTGACGTTGGGAGGAGAACAAATCGGAGGACGTGAGATGATTGCAATGGCCGTGATTTTAGGAAGTGTGATCTTGCTCACTACCGCACGCAAAAAAACTGATGCTGCGCTTGATGCAGAGCACAGCTAGGTTTTAGAAAAATTCTGCTGTGTCGTTAGACTTCTCTGCATGCAAATCGCCGCTCTCGACCAAGCTATCGTAGTAACAGGTGCGATTTCTTCCATTGCTTTTTGCAAAATATAAAGCCTGATCTGCGCGTCCCATAATCGCAACCGCAGGTTCAAACGGATCTATGCGGGCAAAGCCCACACTAACTGTAACCTGCCCGACTTGCGGAAATGGATATTGCTCTACGTTTTCGCGGAAACGATCAAAAATATGCTGAGCATCATCTTGGGCAGTAGCACGCAATAAAATCACAAATTCTTCGCCACCGAAGCGGAACAATCTGTCAGTGGGACGGAAAGACGAACGTAATAAATTAGCGATCAAAATCAATACCTCATCGCCATACAAGTGACCAAATTGGTCGTTCACCCGCTTGAAATGGTCAATGTCCAACACCGCCAACCAATGCGGCTTTTCGGGTTCGACAGCACGGCGATCTTGCTCGGGCTCGATCACTGTTTCAGTATTATTTTTTTGCTGGGAACTGACGCGCAAAATTTTTGAAAAATTATCATCAAAAGTTTTACGGTTTAATAATCCGGTCAGTGAATCACGTTCACTGTAATCCAGCAGATTCTGAAAATTGCGGTAAACAATTAAAATACCTTCCATCACTTGGAAAGTATTTTCATTGTAAGAATCAGGATTAGCGATTTCCAGGCAGGTACTGACTTTTTCATTGGTCCAGATAGGCAACCAAATCAAACGCTTACCGTCTTCTGATGATCCTTCAATCAGATTCTGATGCCTCGAAATACCATCTTCCAAATTAGGATACTTAGCAATCAAATCACCGGCGGCGCTAATAGTGCTGACGTCGACAACTTCAAGTACCTTGCCATTTTTGATCGTAATTTGGGACTGTACAAATGTTTGTCGACCCACAGTCGTGATATCCAACACGCGTGCGTATTCAGCGCGTGTTAATTCACACAGAGCCGAAATGACTGAAATATTGAGGAGATCATGGTCGCGATGACCAGTAATTTCCACAAGATGTTTAATGATGGAATCCATACTCTACTAAGAGTTGACTGCGATAAGCGAATTAAGTGGGACTGACAATACCTTAGCGACGATTAAGAAACAATAAGTTAACAACAATTTACAACATCTTTGTCACAATTACTTATTTTCATTCGCTTTATTATAGATATTTACTGCAACCAATGCATTTTGGATGCATCAACTAAGACAAAGTGACATAAAACTATTTTTGAAATAATTTTGCATTATCATGACTGACAGACGATTCGAGCTAGCTTTATCAGCCAAAAACTCAGTTTACAGAGATTATGCAGGGTAGCTTAAAAAGTTAGCTAATCATGATATCCGGTGCTTTGAAGAGCTTAAAAACCACGAAAAAACATTATCGACTATATCTATATATCTCTACGATTGATCTAGTGAGGAGAAATGCCATGATACAAAATATGAAACATACTCAATTGGCAGCCATTGCTTTTGCTCTTTTATCAGGCGCATATACATTACCAGCACACGCTGATCATGTGATTCAAGTACTCGACAACACTGGCAAACCTGTTCCTGACGCAGTGGTGTATTTCGACAATGGCAGTATCGAAAAAACCAAATCTGCCAAAGTCGATATTGAGCAAAAAGATAAAAAATTCATCCCTCTGGTGACGGTAGTACAGACTGGGACAGCCATCAGCTTCCCCAACAATGACACGGTACGGCATCAAGCTTACTCATTTTCGCCAGCGAAGCCATTTGAATTAAAACTATATGCAGGCAAGCCCGAAGCACCGATTACCTTTGACAAACCGGGGACTGTGGTAGTCGGCTGCAATATCCATGATCAGATGCTGGCATATATCCAAATTGTCGATACCCCGTATTTTGCGAAAACAGATGCCGGTGGCAAAGCAAAAATTACTATCCTGCCTGCTGGGAAATATAGTTTAAAAACTTGGTACTATCAACAAATGGCGAATAGCCCAATAAGTGAGCAAGCCGTTGTAATCAAGGACGACAATTCTGCGCTTGTTGTCAAATTGAATTACAAAGTAAATTGAACTTGATCGCAGTGTTCCGGGATTGACTGAGTGAGTTACGCTTGTAGTAAGTTGCCATTATTATGGTTTATCGACCGGATATTAAAACAGCATGCAGTCATTTCAAAAAAATGAAAATCGCCACAAATCAGCAAGGATAGTTCATGCGTTTGCATAGTCTGGAAAGCCGCGTCGTCACTCTGTTTATCGCCCTGACCCTGATGGTTCAACTCGCAGGATTTTTTGTTATTCAAAATACGATTTATCGCAATGCGCGTGCCTCGATTCAGGAAGAACTGAAGCGGAGCGAAAAAATCTTCAACCGCTTACTAGATCAGAATGCACAAAAACTGATACAAAGTGGCGAGGTGCTTGCTAAAGATTATGCGTTTCGTGAGGCCATTGGTACCAACGATACTAAAACGATAGAGTCTGCCTTAATCAATCACGGTGAAAGAATCGGTGCCAGTTTTTCTATGGTAATAGGCCTGGATCGCAGCATTACGGCAGCCACCAGCGATGTTTTTGCAAGTAGTTTTCAGCAATCAATTTTGCCTTTGGTGATACAGGCAGAACAAGTCGGCAGTTCGTACCGCAATGCCGTCGTCAAGGGTAAATCTTATCAATTAGTGATGGTGCCGATTAAAGCACCAGTTACTATAGCCTGGGTGTTGATGGCAATCCCGATTGACCAACGCATCGTCGCTGACATGCGTGAATTGTCAGGCTTACAGATATCACTGCTGACCGAGAATCATGCTGAAGGCAATAAATGGATGCCGGATGTGTCTACTCTCAATGCAGAACAAGTCGCCATACTAGCAACCCAGATTCCCAAAATTCAAGATACAAGCCAATCCATCGCAGAACTACGCATCGGCGATGAAGACTACAGCGCGCACGTCCTTAAATTAGCCGAAAACGAGAAGTGGATTACGGTCGCCGTATTGCAGGTCTCGCTGAGCGAAGCCATTGCGCCCTATAAACAACTGCAAAGAGATCTGCTGATACTCACGATACTTGGGGTCATCATCGCCAGCATTATTAGCGTTGTCACCACTAAGCGAATTACTGGCCCTATGCGTCAGTTAGCGGATACTGCCAAACGGTTAGGCGCGGGTGACTATACCGCCACGATCAAAGTGCAACGCAATGATGAAATCGGCGATCTGGCGCGGACTTTTCTGGTCATGCGTGATGGCATTGCCAACCGCGAAAAAGAAATCCGGCGCTTAGCGTATTGGGATATTTTGACCAATCTGCCAAACCGGGCACTGTTCGTCAGCATGCTGCAAGATGCGATTACACAAGCAAGGGCAAAAAAAACTACCTGCTACATTCTGATGATGGATCTGGATCGGTTTAAACATGTCAACGATGTGATGGGACATGGTTTTGGTGATCAATTACTAACGCAAGTTGCCCTCAGACTGACTAATGAGCTGGGACAAGGCACCATCAAACCTGCGCGTCTGGGTGGTGATGAGTTCGTCGTGCTGTTACCCGACTCCACTCTGTTAGAAGCACAAGAGCTGGCTGCAAAAATTTTAGCGTCCTTAGAAAAACCAATTTCGATCGAAGATCAAACCGTTGATCTGGGTGCGGGGATTGGTATTGCCGGCTTCCCCGACAATGCCAATGATGCAGAATCCCTGTTAAGCCGGGCGGAAGTGGCGATGTATGCCGCCAAGCGTGCCAACAGCGGCGCGGTAACCTATGTGCCAGCCATCGATAAATCCAGCCAGCAAAGTTTGTCTTTGCTGAGTGAATTGCGCACCGCGCTGGAACAACAGCACTTCCACTTGTATGTACAGCCTAAAGTCGCATTGGATACAGGCAAAGTAATTGCTGTCGAGGCGCTAATCCGCTGGATACATCCAGAACGCGGTTTTATTTTCCCCGATCAATTCATCCCATTTGCAGAGCAAACCGGCTTTATTCGCCAGTTAACCCGCTGGGTACTGAATGATGCCGCCCGTATCTGTAGCCTATGGATAGCGCAAGGTCTGAACCTGAAAATGTCGGTCAACCTGTCTACCCGCGATTTACTGGATCAGGATTTGCCGAATAAGTTTGCCGATATTCTGGAGCGACATCACATTACGCCTGCTGCGTTTTGTCTGGAAATTACCGAGAGTGCGATTATGGATGACCCGATCCGGGCGCAGCAGACCTTAGAAGGTTTGCATGCGATGGGCGCCGATTTGTCGATTGATGATTTCGGTACTGGCTACTCCTCACTTGCGTATTTAAAAAGCTTGCCGGTGGATGAATTAAAGATCGATAAATCCTTCGTTCTGAAAATGGAGAAAGATATTGATGACACTAAAATCGTCAAATCAACCATTGATCTTGGTCACAACATGGGATTGAGAGTGGTGGCAGAAGGAGTCGAAAATAAAGAAGTCATGCAACTGCTCAAGGACATGGGCTGTGATCAGGCGCAAGGCTATTACATCAGCAAACCCATGCCAGCCGAGCAGATGCTCACTTGGATGGCGCAATGGGATGCAAGACAAGCGACACCAGACGCTGGTAGTTAGCTTCGTTGTTTAACTAAGCAACCAATATACTCATGGTAAGTATTATATAGCTGTCCATACAATCATTGATCTGCAAGCTAATTTTACGAAAAATAATGGGGAGTATATTAAATCCTAGTCCTCATACCAAATGCATTTGGTGCGATTTGCGATCTCTTTTATGGTTGTACATACGACTGTCGGCAATCTTAATCAATCGTACATAATCATCACCATCCTCAGGGAAACACGCCCAGCCAACAGATACGCCGACACTGACCATAACATCGTCCAGCGCAATCGGCATTTCTACCAGGGTAGAAATTTTCTCTACCATGTTGTGAATATCGATAGAGCTTTTGGTGTCTTTGAGTAAGAGCACAAATTCGTCACCGCCATAACGCGCCACAACATCGGTTTCTCGAATAGACGCTTTTAGCCTGGCCGCGATGATCACCAAGGTGGCGTCACCGGCGTCATGCCCATAGTTATCATTGATAAATTTAAACCGGTCCAGATCGACAAATAAGATAGTGAATACGGTGTGCTCATGGGGATTATTTTTTGCGTGTTTTTGCAGATAACTAATTTGTGCGAATAAGGATTCCCGGTTGGCGACTTGCGTTAATTTATCAAAACGCAGCTTCTTTTCCATCTCAATAAATGTTTGAGCAAGAATGCCAATTTCATCATCGCGCCGGATATCCAGCTCTGGCAAAGGCTGACCTTCACCAAATTTTTCTGCTGCGCCGGTGAGTTTGCGGATGTCGCGCATTACCCGATCAACGATGGTCAAACCTATCGTCAATGCAAACAGAATACAGGCCACTGCAATTAACAGGCTCTCAAAAAAACCTTGGTTAACGCTACTCATAAAATCGGAGCGCGGTACAGCAACCACAGTCAGCCAGTTCAAACCTTGCTTATCACCCAAAGCCGCGACTGCCACATCGACTGTGCCAGTTGCCAGGGTAAATGACTGGGTTGACGAGATTGATTTGTCGCCTTGCAAAATTTTTCTTTGCCAGGCATAACTACGTTTATAAATCTCGCTGATTAGTGGCGTCTTCATTTCTGATGCACGCAAGCGCTGCGGCGCATCGTTTGGACTTACACGTGTTACAGCCAGCTCATCACCAGAGGTGGCGACGATGTAACCCTCACTGTCGATGATGTAAGCGACACTGTTTTTGCTGATTTCTAAAGTCCGTAAAAAATCTGACAGTACTTTTAATGTTACGTCGGTAGCGACCACGCCGATCAAAGTATGGTTGGGCTGAAATACGGGCTTAGCCAAAGTCACGGTCGGCTCTGCCGAGGTAAAGTCATTATAAATTTGCGACCATACTGGCTTATCGGATGCAATCGCCGCACGATACCAAGGCCGCAAACGCGGATCGTATTGATCCGTACGCAATAACACCGACCGGTCGCCTGGTGTTTTTGCCTGATAGACCTGGCGCTGGCGCGCGCCGGGTTCATGCCAATACACTTCAACGAAATCAGGTTTGATGCGAAATACACCAACCATGCGGCCATCCTGACCGCCGTAATAGACGTAATTATTCACATCCATAAACAGGCTGCTGGCGATCCACAATTTGGATTCCAGCAAACCAAGATCATCCGAGAATTTTTGTACTGCCGGGGCGTTTTTAGGATTAGGGGCGATCGTATCCAGTGCCACTAATGCGCTATCTAAATGCTTTCCGGTAGCGCTGCTGATACGATTAACCATATCGGTCAAAATATGTTGCGTCAGCGTGTTCACCGCATCGGTTCCGGCCCTCATTGATACCCAGCCAATAGCCGCAGCGACGCCTATTACTAAAATAGTAATAGGGACGACTAACTCACGGCGTAAGGAGGACCGGCTCATCTGTTTTCGTATAACAAAGTGTTAAATATCGTAATCTGGCTTGAGAAAAATAATGAAGAATAAGCTTAGTTTTATACGATATCAGGAATGTAGGTTCAATCAAAATCCTGATATGGCTTTGCTCGGGCAGATTTAGTTTTTTTTGGTAAAGTGTTGCGTAATTTAATGGTGTGAGATCTTTTCATATCAAGATGTTCATATTATCGATACACAAAATATCAACACCGTAAAACATCCGTAGCAAAAAGCTTAGCAATACCGATCGAGCACCAACGCTCTTTAGCCACAGGTCATTTGATGTACATAAAAAAAGTAATCGTAATCGCAAGTAATGCGCTCTTTTTTTATTTGTCCTCGCCATTATTTGGACAAGCAGCCAACGCGCAAAATTTGGCCTTGCCCGACATGGGCAAATTGACAGCGACCGGCGGTGTCAGTCAGCTAGAAGGCGCTGGCGGCGGTGGCATTACGCCTTGGGCACTGATCACCGGTTACGGCAGCGAAGATAGCTATGGCGTCAACGCACATATCACGCAAGTGGACACGCAGGATTACCGCCTTAAAACTTACGGCGTCGCGCTGGGTTTTGCTGACAAACTGGAAGTGTCTTTAGCTAAACAAGAGTTCACCGGCAGCCGCGCCCCCTTGGATCATCTCAATATTCAACAAGATATTGTCGGCATTAAATTGAAATTGTCCGGCGATGCCGTGACCGATCAAGACACGCTGTTGCCACAAATTGCGCTAGGCGTGATGTTTAAGCGCAATAACGGTGTGGCGGGACTTGGGGCACTTGGCGTCACTAATGTAAAGCAGCTTGGCGCAGTCAGTGACAACGGCGTTGATTACTACCTGTCTGCGACAAAACTATATCTGGCACAAAGCCTGTTAATCAACGCCACACTGCGGATGAGCAAGGCAAACCAAATGGGCTTGCTCGGTTTTGGTGGTGATAAAAACGATCAATATAAACCCCTGCTAGAAGGCTCTGTGGTCTATCTGATCAATCGTAAATGGGTCGCAGGGATGGAATATAGAATGAAGCCGCGCAACCTCGGTGTTGATAATGAAAAAGATTATGCCGACGTGTTTTTGGCTTATTTCCCGACCAAGAATTTTTCTGTCACTGCGGCCTATGCCAAATTGGGTGACATCACGGTGTTTAATCCCACCACGCAGCGCGGCTGGTATTTATCACTACAAGTTGGTAACTAGTAAACGACAAGAGACAATACAAATGAACGCGCGAACAGTTTTAAAAATCTCGGCTGTAAAACTCTTGAAAGCACTGCTGTTCGTCGTGCCCATGTTTGCAGCAAATTCAGACATCTACGCAGAGTCCGCAATACAGACCGATGCGCTTTATCAAGGCTTGGGTAGTGAGGCCGGCATTGGCAATATTGTTGATGATTTGATTCCATTAGTGCTGGCAGATCCACGTATCAAAGAGTCGTTCAAAGAAACCAATATGAAGCGACTGGCCAAGCTATTAAAAGAACAATTTTGCGTTCTCAGCGGTGGTCCTTGCACTTATTCTGGCGACAGCATGAAGGTGTCACACGACAAGCTCGGCATCACTGGTGCTCAGTTCAACGCCCTGGCAGAGGATTTGCAAATCGCGATGGAGCAACAGCATATTCCTTCATCGGTACAGAACAAACTGATTGCCAAACTTGCGCCGATGAAGCGGGACATCGTTGAACCGAAAAAATAGCCGCATACGATTTGACAATATGTCACACAATATTTGTCGTTATCTCGCATTGGCTTGAATCCGGTTTGCTAACGCCAACGTATTTCTTCCACGAGACGCTCGTTGCTGAGATGCTCCCAACCCACCTATCAGCGAGGAAATGACTATGTATTTGACGATGTATCTAAAGAACCGAGCTTTACAAGCCGCCATGATCAGCAGTTTTGCCATTTTCTGTCAGCAGGCGAGCGCCCAAACTAACGCACCTGCCAGCACATCGACATCAGCCGACACACCATCCAGCATGCGACCCGACATGGGCAAACTGACCGCAACCGGCGGCGTTAGCCAGCTAGAGGGCGCAGGCGGCGGCGGTCTGACGCCTTGGGCATTAATCACAGGTTATGGCACACGCGACAGCTATGGTGCGAATGTGCATTACACCCAAGTTAAAACTCAAGATTACGGACTCAGAACCTATGGCGTAGCCGTTGGTATCGCAGACCGGGTCGAATTGTCCCTGGCTAAGCAAGAATTTACCGGCAGTCTGGCACCACTTAACTCACTCAACATCCAGCAAGATATTCTTGGCATCAAAGTCAAAGTCGCGGGTGACGCCGTGTATGACCAAGATAGCTGGATGCCACAAGTTGCCGTCGGCGCGATGATCAAACGTAATAACGGCATCGGCGGCCTGGGCGCTCTGGGCATCACCAATGTCAAGCAACTAGGTGCCAAAGATGATCGCGGTGTGGATTACTACGCTTCAGCCACTAAAGTGTTTTTGGAACAAAGCCTGCTGCTGAACGGCACTTTGCGGATGACCAAAGCCAACCAAATGGGTATTCTCGGTTTTGGCGGTGATAAAGAAGACAAGTACAAGCCTATGCTAGAGGGCTCTGCTGCTTATTTAATCACCCGCAAATTAGCCTTGGGGGCAGAGTACCGGATGAAGCCACGTAACCTCAGCGTCGATAACGAAAAAGATTACTACGACGTGTTTCTGGCTTATTTCCCGACTAAAAATGTGTCGATCACTGCGGCCTATGCGACTTTGGGCGATATCACCGTATTTAATCCGACCAATCAGCGTGGCTTTTATTTGTCGCTGCAAGCCGGATTTTAATCTGACTGTATCGCGCAACACAGCACACAGGCTAAAACACATACAAGAACTGACCTATTTTAGAAAGACATGATCATGCAAACACGTCTCAGCTCCAAGCTCGTCAAAGCAGCTGTTATTTTCAGCTTTGGCATCAGCGCTACTATCGCCACTAGCACCGCGGCATTCGCCCAGACCACGCCCGACGCGGTGTACCAAGGCTTGGGTGGCAAAGAAGGCATCAATAAAATTGTGGCTGATTTTTTGCCGATAGTTTTAGCAGACGACCGCATCAAAGACGCATTCAAAGAAACTGATATGGAACGCTTGGGTTTAATGTTGGCAGAACAGTTTTGCGCACTGACTGGCGGCCCATGCAAATACAGCGGTAAAGAGATGCAAGAAGCGCACAAGGGGATGAATATCAATAATGCACAGTTCAACGCCTTGGCAGAAGACTTACAAATTGCAATGGAAAAAAATAACATCCCCTCTTCGGTTTCTAATAAGCTGGTAGCGAAACTGGCACCAATGCAACGCCCCATCGTCACCAAGTAATTTCAACCGAGATAATCCATGCGCCGTCATTCCGTCATCCGCTTACTACAAGCCAGTTTGTTCCTCAGCAGCTTTGGCCTGCTGTCCAGCGCATGGAGCGTCACCATCAGCGCCAGTGCGGTGGATAAAAATGGCGCCTTAATGCCAGATGTTGTGGTGTACGCGACGCCGATCGGCGCGCCCTTGCCGCCAGTTGGAAAAACCGAGACTGAGGTGATTGCCCAGCGCGATTTGCAGTTTGCGCCCTATGTCACACCGATACGTGTCGGCACACAAGTCAAGTTCCCCAATTACGACAAGCTGGAACATCACGTTAAGTCTTTCTCGCCCGCCAAAGAGTTTGAAATCAAAACCTACGACAAAGGCGTGACGCCACCACCCGTCATTTTTGATAAAGCGGGCATCGTCGTGGTGTACTGCTTACTACACAACTGGATGCGCGCCTATGTCTTGGTGCTCGACACACCTTATTTTGCCAAGACGGACGACAGCGGCGTATTGAAATTAGAAAATCTGCCCAATGGTCAATACGAGATCAAGGCCTGGCACCCGAATATGGGAAGTATCAAGCCGCCTTTGACGCAAACCGTCACCATCAATGGCCAATCAACACTTCTGAAGTTCCAGTTTGATTTTGTGCCTATCGCCAGAAAACCAGCAAAGATGTAATGAGTTGGCCAGGTATACTGATAGGGTGTATAGGAATAAATCGCCTTATTGTAAAGGAAATATATGGCCAATTAAATATACTCCCGTACTTTGCAATATTGAGCATGGAGGAATCCGTCGCTGAAGAGGCTTTGAACGCAATTCCAAAGTAACGCCAACTCATCCCAATGCTAAGCAGCTACCAGCTCGTGATATCGACCCCGGTATTGAAGACGTGATTTCGCGTGTAATGTAATCCACGAACAAACTCCCACCCAGGACTCCCCATCTGCGCTGGCTTGCGGTATCCTTGCACCCATCTTCTTCATCCATAAAAAAATCGAAAAAATGGCAAATTACGTCTACACCATGAACCGCGTCGGCAAGATCGTGCCGCCTAAGCGCCAGATTCTTAAAGATATCTCGCTCTCGTTTTTCCCTGGCGCCAAGATCGGCGTCTTGGGGCTGAACGGCTCCGGAAAATCCTCACTGCTTAAAATTATGGCAGGCATTGATAAGGACATCCAGGGCGAAGCCGTGCCGATGCCAAATCTGAACATTGGCTATTTACCGCAAGAACCGCAACTTGATCCAGAGCAAACTGTGCGCGAAGCAGTCGAATCCGCGCTCGGTGAAGTATTCGAAGCCAAGGCTAAGTTAGAGCAAGTGTATGCCGCCTATGCCGAGCCAGATGCCGACTTCGATGCCCTCGCCAATGAGCAGGCGCGCCTAGAAGCCATCATCTCCACTTCTAGCGGCGACAATGTTGAACTGCAATTAGAAATGGCCGCCGACGCATTACGCCTGCCGCCATGGGATGCCAAGATAGCCGTGTTGTCCGGCGGTGAAAAACGTCGCGTCGCGCTGTGCAAATTATTGCTATCCAAACCCGATATGCTCTTGCTCGATGAGCCAACCAACCATCTGGATGCAGAATCAGTCGATTGGCTGGAGCAATTTTTATTGCGTTTCCCTGGCACAGTGGTGGCAATTACCCATGATCGCTACTTTTTGGATAATGCCGCTGAGTGGATTCTGGAACTGGATCGCGGCGCAGGTATTCCATGGAAGGGTAATTACTCCTCTTGGTTGGACCAAAAGCAAACCCGCTTGAAGCAAGAAGAAGCGACCGAATCTGCCCGCCAACGTGCTTTGCAAAAAGAGCTGGAATGGTCACGCCAAAATCCTAAAGCACGTCAAGCCAAGAGCAAGGCACGTCTGGCGCGCTTCAATGAAATGAGCGAGCACGAGTACCAAAAACGTAACGAGACTCAAGAGATTTTTATCCCGGTCGCAGAGCGTCTGGGTAACGAAGTCATCGAATTTAAAAATGTCTCCAAAGCCTTTGGTGATCGTCTGCTGATCGACAACCTCAGCTTTAAAATTCCACCTGGCGCGATTGTCGGCATCATCGGCCCTAACGGTGCCGGTAAATCGACGCTGTTTAAAATGATTAAAGGTATAGAGCAACCGGATAGCGGCGAGGTGGTGCTGGGGCAGACTGCCAAAATCTCGCTGGTCGATCAGTCCCGCGAAGATCTGGGCAATACTAAAACTGTGTTTGAAGACGTCGCTGGCGGTGCGGACATTTTGACAGTCGGTCGTTTTGAAATGCCATCCCGTGCTTATCTAGGACGCTTCAACTTTAAAGGTGGCGACCAGCAAAAAATCGTCGGCAATTTGTCGGGCGGTGAACGCGGTCGTCTGCATCTGGCCAAGACACTGCTGCAAGGCGGTAATGTCTTGCTGCTGGATGAACCGTCCAATGATCTGGACGTGGAAACTCTGCGTGCGCTGGAAGATGCCTTGCTAGAATTTGCTGGCAGCGTCATGGTAATCTCGCATGACCGCTGGTTTCTGGATCGTATTGCGACACATATTCTGGCGTTTGAAGGCAATTCGCAAGTCAGCTTCTTTGACGGTAATTACCAGGAATACGAAGCTGATAAAAAGAAACGTCTGGGTGAAGAAGGTGCCAAGCCAAAACGGATACGTTACAAACCTTTGTCGGTGTAATTTACACGCGCAATTTGTCGGCACAATGTACAGAGTTGAACGGAGTTGACGATCGTTGACATATTTCTCGGCTTTGTTTTGCTGTGCTGATTTAAAATTAAAACGGATGAATGCTCTTCGTCCGTTTTTTTATGGATTTTCCGCTCATTGTTTCCCCATTGCTTCTTCATTACCTCCTCATTATTTCTACTTTTAACTCGCTGTTTTTAATAAAAACGAGCCGCATATGACGCCGCCAAGACTTCACAAAAATCTCCTGCTCAATTTGCTATACATCATTTTAATTTGCCTGAGCAGCACGTTATCGGGCTCGGCGTTTGCCAATTCGGGAGCGAAAGAAGGCGGCGGCGGTGGCAATATGACCAAGCTGGAAGCGTTCACCGTGAATTTATCCACCTCTGAAAAATACCTGCAAGTCAGCATGACGCTTCAGTTAGCTAATCCAGAAATTGCAGAAAAAATCAAAGTCTATCTGCCAGTAGTAAGGCATGTGATTTTAGTGAGCCTGAGTGGCAAAGAGCCTGGCGATATTCTCTCTTCCGCAGGGAAAAAGGAGTTAATAGAAGAAATCCGCGATACGGTCAACAAAGCGCTGGACGTCAAAGAACATGACGGCGTGACCAATATTTTCTTTGAGAATTTTGTTATTCAATAAATCGGGGCTTACAGAAAACCGTCCCAGTTGCGTTGCAGCGATAGTATTTTGTAAATTAGGTGCTAAAGGGCTGTCGTCGCTATGCCCGGCTAGGACAATTTTCCGTAAGTCATAAAAACTGAAAGCAGGATGTGAGATTGCTTCAGATTTACCTGTATTTACTTCCTCAAAGTTGAATGGTATTGAAAAGCATTCTCATTTAGATTAAAATCTAGGCTGAACTCTCCAAGCCTAGCCATATAGTGACGGTAGGGGTATGCATCACTAACCTCGTACCGAAAGCAATCACTATGAATCACCGCAAGCCCATTGCAGCAGCATTATTGACGCTGTTCGCCAGCCCGCTGCCTTTATTAGCGCAACAAACCAGCTCTTCCTTGCCAGAAATCGTCATCCAAGGCGCAAAAAATGATTTCGCGCCGGGTGCAGTGTCTGTCAGCAAATTACCTGCTGATCCACATGACATCGCGCAATCCGTCACGGTCGTGAACAAAGCTCTGATGCAATCGCAAGGTGCCAACTCCCTGGCAGATGCCTTACGCAATGTGTCTGGTATTACTCTGGGCGGTGCAGAAGGCGGCCAGATCGGCAATAACGTTAACCTCAACGGTTTCTCAGCGCGTACTGATATTTATCTGGATGGATTCCGCGACCGCGGTCAATACTATCGCGATACGTTCGCATTAGATTCGATCGAAGTCTTGATGGGGCCTTCTTCCATGCTGTTTGGGCGCGGTTCAACTGGTGGTGTGATTAACCAAGTGACCAAAAAACCTATCCTCAAGCAACAAACAGAAATCGGCGGATCAGTGACTAGCAATGGCTTGGTCAGAGCCACGGTGGATTACAACACACCAACTTCTGATACGTCCGCTGTGCGCGTATTAGCTATGGGGCAAAGTGGCAATGCCACCACCCGTGATCAGACTAAATTGCAAGACTTTGGTTTTGCACCATCGGTCAAATTTGGTATTGGCACTGCGACAGAAATCACCTTGTCCGCTTTGCTGCAACACAATCACGACATGCCAGACTATGGTCTTGGCCCGCTGAACGGCGCACCAGTCAATGTGGATCGCAAAACGGCGTACGGCTATAACGATGACCGTACCGATTCCGACATCGCCTCACTTAACAGCACCATCATCCATAAACTATCGTCAGAGGTCACATTACGCAATCAGACGCAATTCAATTACGTCAAAACTAGCGCGAGAGAAACCGCACCTAACACCATCGGTACCGTTTCTGCTAGTGGCTTTACCGCGTTGTCACCAGCAGGCATCAGTAGCTTGCCGCTGTCTAGCTTGTATGAGCGCCTGCAAAGCCATGACCGCGATATCCGCGACTATTCTTTCTTTAACCAGACTGAACTGGTCGCCAATCTGACAGCAGGTGGCTTCAAGCATAATCTCTTGGCCGGATTAGAATTAGGTCATGACGGTTACGACAATCAGAATTTTTATCGCAACGGCACATGCAATGGCAAAAACCTGAATGCCGCCGGCACTACCGCGGGCTACGTTGCCTGCGTCCCTTTGCTGAATCCGAGTAATGGCGATTCGCCAGCGGCAGTGCCAACTACTCTAGGCAATCGCGCCGGCGGATCGGCTAATACGGTGGCGACTTACGTCAATGACACGATGGAATTAAACCCTGAGTTTAAACTCGCGGGTGGCTTGCGTTATGACCGCTACACTGCTGGCATCAGCAACTCTATCAATGCCAGCAATACGACTGGTAGCACAACCCTGGCAGGCGCTAAGCAAGCGATTGGTTTCACCAGTGTGCGTTTAGGCGGCATTTGGGCGCCAGTCAAAACCCAGTCTTACTATGTTTCTTACGGTACTTCCTTCAATCCTTCACTGGAACAATTGACGGGCACAACTGGTCAGCAAAATCTTGATCCGGAAAAAAACCGTTCGTATGAATTGGGCGGAAAATGGGATTTAGCTGACGGCAATCTGGCATTGAATTCTGCCCTGTTCCAAGTGCAGAAAGAAAATGCCCGCAGTCTGATCAGCACCGGTGTGTATGAGCTAGAGGGCACAGTGCGGGTCAATGGTTTCCGTGCCGGTGCGACTGGCCGCGTGAACAAAGAGCTGCAACTTGCGCTGAATTACACCTACCTGGATGCCAAGATTGTCGGCGCATCAGCATTGGATGGCACCTCAGGCAAAACACCAGCTAACACCCCAAAAAACACCCTGACCGCCTGGACCATTTACGAGCCAGCGCCGCATTGGGAAGTGGGCGGTGGTCCAGTTTATATGTCGGAACGTTTCGCCAGCAACACCAACGTAGTCCGTGTCGGTGGTTACACCCGTTGGGATGCCACAGCAGCTTACAAACAGCCTAAATACGAACTCCGTTTAAACGTGTTTAATCTGACGGACAAAATGTATTACGACGCTCTGATCCCATCTGATGGCGGTCGTTCGGTCCCGGGTACCTCACGTGCTGCGATGATTTCATTCACTTATCGGATGTAATGCATAAAGTGAGGCAACTATCTTATTGCAGTAATTAAGTAGCGACTAAGTAATAACTGAGTACCAACTAAGCGCTAGCGAACAAACCGGAGTTGCAAGATAATTGCTGCTCCGGTTTTGTTATTGCGCCGGACAATGTTCAATTTCTAACCAATCAAACTTAGCAGAAAACTCCATGCTGGTTCATATTCCCAACGTTCTTGATACTCCGCAGTTAGACGCCGTACGGACGCTACTCAGCCAAGCTGGTGATGCCTGGGTCGACGGACGAGTAACAGCCGGTTATCAAGGTGCTGCGGTCAAGTTTAATCAGCAAATTGATGAGCGGTCCGAGGTCGCACATCATTGCCAACGGTTGATACTCACCGCGCTTGAGCGCAATCCTTTGTTCATCAGCGCCGCTTTACCTAATATCGTTTATCCGCCGATGTTTAACCGCTACAGCGAGGGCATGACCTTCGGCGCGCATGTCGATGGCAGCGTGCGGATTCATCCACATACCGGCAACAAACTACGCACCGATATTTCCGCCACTTTGTTTTTGGCTGACCCACAAGACTACGATGGCGGCGAGCTACAGGTAGAAGACACCTACGGTATGCATGCAGTCAAACTGGCGGCGGGCGACATGGTGCTGTATCCCGCAACTAGCTTGCACAGAGTCACACCGATTACCCGTGGCATGCGCCTCGCCTGTTTTTTCTGGGTACAAAGTCTGGTCAAAGACGACGGTCACCGCAGCTTGTTATTTGATATGGATAACGCGATTCAGACACTCAACCAAACCCAGGCAGACGAGCGTGCGCGCGTCAAACTAGTAGGCTGTTATCACAACTTGATGAGACAATGGAGCGAGACTTAAAATAGTTCTCAGCCTGAGTAGAACTATATACTCCCCAATTTTTTCCAAGAAAATAGCATATTGTCCAGTAAATATATGGACAACTCAAATATACTCACCGGATGTATTTACTGGATGTATCAATTAGCCGCATTCGCCAACGCCGCAATCGAGATTAAAAAAAGTCGCTTTCTAGGCCAGCTGTATCCAGTTACCAGCCGCGCAGAAGCACGTGCAATTTTGGCGAACTTACGTGCCGAACATCCGAATGCCGTACATGTTTGCTGGGTACTGATCTGCGATGGCGATTCTGGTTTGGATGATGACGGCGAACCCTCAGGCACCGCCGCCAAACCTATGTACAACGTGCTGGTACACAAGCAACTGCACAATATTCTGGCAGTAGTCGTGCGCTACTGGGGAGGTATCAAACTAGGTGCCGGCGGATTGACCCGCGCCTATGGCCAAGCCATTTCAGACGCATGTAAAACCGCAGAATTAATTCAGATCGAGCTGATGTGCGAACACGTCTATCAACTGGCATTCGCCGATGAGTCGCAGTTGCGCCGACTGTGCGAGCAACACGGCGTGACCATCATCCGCGCTGCTTATGGCGACGTCGTTGAACTGCAGTTAAAGATGAAACAAAGTCAAAGCGATGGCTTTGACCGCCTGGCAGCTAACTTGTTACGCGGTGCCTTGACGATACAAGCAGAAGACCAACGTTAAACTTATCTCTGATAAAGCTCCAATGAAACTCTGATGCAAGTTGAATTGAATTCAGCTTAGCTGGGCTACTATCCCCCTCCACTTCCATCGAACCACCTCACAAATCAGTTGCGATTTTGTATTAGCTCAAAATTTCTATGAGGCATCTTTACGTCGTGTCGGTAAATTTTACAATTAGACACAAACTTTTCCACACGAAAAGATAAGTGCTTGAAAGAAAACAAAATTTCATCACTGGCACAATATATGCGGTAGGAATTTTCGCGCACGACGCAAACAGTAGAAATAATAAGCTAGTCTAAATATCGAACGACCAATCACAAGGAGAGGTAATGTTACGTCAGAAAAGCATTTTCACAAGAGTCGCAGGAATGGCACTGATCGCCGGTGCAGTTTTCAGTTCACAAGCGCAAGCCGCAGCAGTCGATGGTACTTTTACTCCGCTCATCACCGCGGGTGCATTACCTGATACACCAAACGCACACATTGATCCAAATACACCAAGCTCAGCATATTCTGGTGTAGTCAGCATCAACATCCGCTATGACGGTCAATCTTTCTTGTGTTCCGGCGCATTAGTTGGCAAACGTCAGGTGATCTCCGCCGGTCACTGCGTTGATAGCGACGGTAATGGCCATCTGGTTGATATCAACAAACCGGGTAACGATGTTCGCGTCGTCTTCAATAGCAACGGCAATGTCAATGCATTGATTACCGCATCGAAAATTTCTATGAATCCTAACTACAACGGTTTTGGTAAGTGTCCGGCGGGCGTCAATTCATTCTGTGTGAACGATGATATTTCGGTGATCACTCTGTCTCAAGATGCGCCGGCAAGCGCAAAAATCTATAGCATCTCCGGCAATCCTGTGACCTCTGGCACACATATCATTATGGCGGGCTACGGCACAACAGGTGATGGCGTAAATGGCTATCAAAGTGGATCCGCCAGCTTTACAAAAAAACGCACTGGCGAAAACTATATCGACTTATTTGATGGTGATGATGAGCAAAATTTTGCGGGACCGAATGAAGTCTATTATGCGGACTTTGACGGTGGCGGAAAAGATACTTTCTGCACCCAATATGGTGTTTGCACTCCACAACTGGCAAACAACAAAGAATCCGGTATCGGCGCTGGTGATTCAGGTGGACCATCATTCATAACAGATCCAACTACTGGTGAATTATTGCTAGTCGCAAATAATACCTTTAGCGGCACATTTACTGGTCAGACTCCTGGTACTTTCGGTACTTACTTCGGTGGTATCTTGCTCGCAAGCTACATTCCGTATTTGGTAGAAGCAACTGGTGGTCAAATAAATGTCGTTCCAGAACCAGGTAGCATCATGATGCTCGGTTTAGGTTTAGGCATGTTGTTGATTGCACGTCGTCGCTCAAAAATGTAAATTGAATCGCTCAAAAAACGGCGACCTTTTGGTCGCCGTTTTTTATGCTGAAACACGTAAAACCAGTTCTAAATAACAGATGCTTTTTTAGCTGAATCGTCATTGCCAAAAACTAACTTCTGATAAAAGTCTAAGAAAAATTAATCTGAATTTGATTGCGCTTTCAGTACGAATCCGCTACGGTTAGTATCCCCCTGCACAATAAAAATTCCCAATAGAATTCATATGAAAAAAATTACTTTAGCGTATTATTTTTTAGCGATTTTTATTGTTAGCTCTATGACGAGTAATTGCCTCGCAAGTGACTTTCCAACTCTAGTAAAAACACTCAAACCGTCGATAGTCGCGATTGGGACTTTTCAAAAAACCCGTAGTCCGGCTGTGAATTTTTCTGGCACTGGATTTGTGGTTGGAGATGGACTTACTGTCATCACCAATGCGCACGTTGTTAATGGTCTTAGCTTACTCGCGAGTGATGAAATAATCGGTATTTTGACCGCAAAAGGCGAATCAACTGAATTCCGGTCCGCCGTAGTGATTGCCGTTGATGAAGAACATGATCTGGCGCGCTTAAAAATTTCTGGTGCGCCACTGCCAGCAATGGAATTAGGTAGCCCGGACAAAATAGCAGAAGGTCAGGCAATAGCGTTTACTGGTTTCCCCTTAGCCGCAGTATTGGGATTTCATCCTGCAACACATCGTGGCATTATTTCTGCGATTACCCCAGTGACTAAACCGACTCCAGATTCAAAACGGTTGGATGCCAAAGTCATTACCCAACTGCGACGTTCTGCGTATCAAGTTTATCAATTAGATGCAACTGCCTACCCAGGCAATAGCGGCAGCCCGGTTTATGACCCAGAGTCTGGCATCGTCGTCGGCGTTATTAATAGTGTGGCAATTAAAGGCTTAAAAGAAACCGCGATTACCAACCCAAGCGGTATTTCATACGCAATACCTGTTAACTTTGTGCATGAATTACTGATGAGAAAGTAGTTAAAAAGCGACTCTGTTGTAAATATTGGCTATGATTCTAAGGAATCCTGCGTCACGTTCTCATACAAGCATCAGCAGATATTGTGACTTTTTATCGTATCTGTTATATTGCTCAAGAATTATTATCAAAATGGAAATTTTATGGATATAGTTGGTGTCGTCGGGCTAGGTTACGTTGGCCTGCCTTTGGCTGTTGAGTTCGGCAAAAAAATAACAACAATTGGCTTTGATCTCTCTGCCAGCAAAATTGCTAGCTACAAAGAATTCATCGATCCCACCGGAGAATTATCGTCCGATGATCTGAGAGCAGCTGGCCATCTGAGCGTCAGTACAGATCCATCGGATTTGGCAAAGGCGAATTACATTGTGATAGCGGTACCAACTCCAGTGGACGCTGCGCACAATCCAGATTTCAGACCATTAATCGGCGCTAGCGAGAGTGTCGGCAAGCACTTAAAACGCGGCAGTATCGTGATTTATGAATCCACTGTTTATCCTGGCGCGACTGAAGAAGTCTGTATTCCTGTACTGGAAAAACATTCTGGATTGAAATGGAAAGAAGATTTCCATGTGGGCTTCTCACCTGAGCGAATCAATCCGGGCGATAAAGAACACACACTGACCACGATTTTAAAAATCGTCTCCGGTGATGATGCTGACACTTTAGATAAAGTTGCCAAACTCTACGAGAGAATTATTGTGGCAGGCGTGCATAGAGCGACGAGTATCAAAGTAGCAGAAGCAGCGAAAGTGATAGAAAACACTCAACGTGATTTGAACATTGCGCTGATGAATGAGTTGTCGATCATTTTTGACATGATCGGTATCGATACGCTAGAAGTCTTGCAAGCAGCTGGCACGAAATGGAATTTCCTGAACTTCCGTCCGGGTCTGGTTGGCGGACACTGCATCGGTGTTGATCCCTACTACCTCACGCACAAAGCGGATATGCTGGGCTATCACCCTCAAGTCATTTTGGCCGGACGTCGCATCAATGACGGCATGGCAAAATTTATTGCGGAAAAAGTCGTTAAAGAAATCATCAAATCAGGGCATCACGTCAAAGGCTGCGTCGTCAATGTAATGGGACTGACATTCAAAGAAAATTGTCCTGATCTGCGCAACTCCAAAGTAGCTGACATGATTTATGAACTGCAATCCTATGGCGTCGATGTGCACATCCATGATCCTCTGGCAGATGCAGACGAGGCTCAGCACGAATACGGTTTAAAACTGGAAACATGGGACAATCTACCCCGTGCTGCCGTCATTATTGCCGCCGTATCACATGACCAGTTGATGCAACGCCCGCTGTCCGATTACAAAGCAAAAACGATCGACAACGCCTGCTTTGTTGATATCAAATCGAAATTTGACAGAGCAGCTTTACATGACGCAGGCTTTAGCATCTGGCGTCTCTAATTTAGCGCATCCATTTATTTAGCAAAAAAATGACAACATATCAGACGATCCAGCAAGAATTGAAGGCGAAGCAATCTTGTTGGCTAATTACCGGAGTAGCGGGTTTTATTGGCTCCAACCTGCTGGAAACCTTATTAAAATTAAACCAGAAAGTAGTTGGCCTGGATAATTTTTCGACAGGTCATCAGCACAATCTGGATCAGGTACGTGATCTGGTCGGCGCAGAATTATGGCCGAATTTTACCTTTATTCAAGGCGATATCAGAAAGTTGGAAGACTGCCAGTCTGCGAGTCAAGGTGTTGATTATGTGTTGCATCATGCGGCCTTAGGTTCGGTACCTCGCTCGATAGAAGATCCTTTGCTGGCAAATGAAAATAACGTCACCGGCTTCATTAATATGCTGACGGCTGCCAGAGATGCCAAAGTAAAACGCTTCATCTATGCGGCATCCAGCTCGACCTATGGTGACCATCCTGATTTACCTAAAATCGAATCGGTGATCGGTAAACCATTGTCGCCATACGCGGTCACTAAGTATGTCAATGAGTTGTACGCCGACGTGTTTGCACGTTGCTATGGAGTCGAGTCAGTAGGCTTACGCTACTTCAACGTATTTGGCCCAAGACAAGATCCGAATGGTGCTTACGCTGCTGTAATTCCGCAATGGATCGCCGCATTAATCCAGAACTCGATATTACGTATTAATGGCGATGGAGAAACCACCAGAGATTTCTGTTTTGTCGATAATGTCGTGCAAGCCAATATACTAGCGGCGCTGAGTCAAAACCCAGACGCGGTGAACCAAATCTATAACGTGGCACTCAACGACACCACTAGCCTGAATCAGCTTTATCATATGATGCGTGATTTATTGCTCGATAGTTTCCCGCACGTGCAATCGCATCAGCCTAAATATGAAGCGTTTAGAGATGGCGATATCCGTCATTCTCAGGCCGACATCAGCAAGGCAAAAACATTGCTGAATTTCGCGCCAACCCATAGCGTAGATAAGGGCCTGAGAGAAGCAATGGACTGGTACAAAAAGAACTTAACCAGCGCTAGCTCGTAACAGCTAGTACCGGACACAGCCAGTACCTGAGCTAGCAACACATGGCTGGCAACCCACAGTCAACCCATGATTCATTCAAAGGGCGTTCACAAGAAAAATTGAACGCCCTTTGCCTCCCTTCTCTACACCTTATTGCCTTCATGCCGAGGTTGTTTTAATGAAGAAGGTTCGCGTTTACAAAGACTTCAAAACACTCCCTGCCACTGGCCTGCAGTTGTTTGAATCAACAACGTCGCACAAAAATATCTTCGCCAGCCTCGCCTGGCTAAAAAACTTAGATCTGTCTGCGCGACCTGCTAATAGCGCTTTGCATATTTATTGCCTCGAATCAGAAACCGATGCAAATCCAATGACAGCAGCACTACCGATGTGGGCGGCGCGGTACTCGCAACTTGGCTTATCTATCAACACGCTGACCTCTTTGTCGAATTTTTATACATCGCTGTATTCAGTGATTGCACACAATGATGGCGAAGCTCAACGTAGCGATATACAAGCATTAATCGCTATGATGGCGTCAGAAAAACCACGCTGGGACGTAATCAATTTCCATCCTATGGATCCGCTAACTTCTGATTTTGACGCGCTAGAAGCTGCGCTGAAACGTGTCAACATGGCGATACAAACATATTTTTGTTTCGGCAATTGGTATCTCGATATCAGGGGACGCTCATATCAAGAATACTTTGAACAACTCCCGTCAAAATTAAAAAATACCATACTCAGAAAATCCAAGCAGTTGATTAAAGCCGAGCGCCTAGAGATGACTATTTTTCAGCAAGGCGAGTCGCTAGATAAGGCGCTTCAGGATTACCAAACTGTGTATGCGGCAAGTTGGAAAAATTCAGAAACTTATCCTGCATTTATCCCGCAATTGATCGCATTATCGGCGGACGAAGGCTGGCTGCGTCTGGGTATTGCCTACATTGACGGGCGGGCAGCGGCAGCGCAAATCTGGCTAGTTCATCACCAAGTCGCATCCATCTACAAACTCGCTTACGATGAGCAATATGTCAAATTATCAGTCGGCTCTATCTTGACTGCGCATGTGATGCGACATGTGATTGATATCGACAAAGTGACTGAGGTGGATTACCTGACCGGAGACGAACCGTACAAGCAGGAGTGGATGTCGCATAGACGAGAACGTTGGGGCATTACGGCCTTCAATCGCGGTACGCTTGTGGGAGTTGCTCTGGCTGGTCGGCATATCCTTGGGCGACGTATAAAAATTGGACTGCAATCTTTAGCTGGATTCCTGAATAAGTCCGTCTCAAAAAACGACATAAAGTAAAGAGTAGCTCGTCTTTATTACCTGAGAGCATATTTCGTTTTATCGCTGTGGGAATCAGTTTAAAAATAGTGTAATCTCGGCAAAATAACTTTAAATAAAAAACAGAATGGGAAGACAACATAAGATTGCGAAAAATAACGCTGCGTTCCGAGATTCATGTTGGCTGGCCCTACCAGGCAAGTCAACTGCAACGCCAAACGCGGGAGCAGCAAATGTCGGTCTATCCGCTCCGAGGTACATCCATCATTATAAAATATACTCTTAGCGAGTATATTTTCAGTGTCCATATAGTTACTGGACAACTGAGCATTAATTAATATTTTTATGGGGAGTATATAGAAATCGATCTAGAAATCGATCGGTTTTAGACTATCGCAATTGAGGTATATCGAAGTTGCGCCAAGATCCATCGGTTATTGCTACTCCATACATCACCAACCCGCATTCATTTGAGTTATAGGATAAACATATGTCACGCAATCGCAACAAACAAGCATCAGTCGCCATGCTGTCAGCAACCGTTGTACTCATAGCAAGTTTGGGTGCCTGCAGTAAGACACAAAGTTCAGAAAAACTGCTCGCCGAAGCTAAGCAATATCAACAAAAAGGCGACACCAAAGCAGCGATCATCCAGCTCAAAAATGTTCTCCAAAAAGATCCTGACAATAAAGACGCCCGCTTCTTACTCGGCGCTATTTATAACCAGACCGGTGATGCAGTATCCGCAGAAAAAGAAATTCGTAAAGCGATCAGTTTAGGTGCTGATCAAAACGCCTTAATGCCGGATTTAGCGAAAGCCTTACTAGCCCAGGGTCAGTTTCAAAAAGTCATAGACGAAACAGACAAAGATCCTAAATCAAAAACAGACCCCGATTTATTGACGCTACGCGGTAATGCGTTTTTGTCGCTCGACAAGTCACCAGAAGCAAAGGACGCGTTTGAGCAGGCATTAAAAGCCAAGCCAGATTTTCCAGATGCGTTAATCGGTATGGCTAAATATTCGTATGCCACCAAGAACATGGAAGAGACCGTTCGCTATACAGATCAGGCGGTCACAAAAAATCCTGCGAGTATCTCGTCATGGTTATTTAAAGGTGATTTGATGCGCGCTCAAGGCAAGTTGGACGAAGCCTTGGTTGCCTACACCGGAACACTGAAATTGCAGCCAGAAAACGCGTCAGCGCTGCTCGTCAGAGCTAATCTGGAAATTGGCATGAAAAAATTCGCCGAAGCCAAACTAGACATTGATGCTGCAAAAAAAGCGTCCAGCGGTAATTTGCTAGCGATGTACACACAGGCACTGCTGGACTTCAGCCAAGGCAAAAATTCTGCGGCAAAAGAATCGCTGCAACAAGTCTTGCGTGTTGCCCCTGAATATATGCCTGCCGTTTTGTTATCTGGCGCAGTGCAGTATGCGTTGGGTGCGACACAACAAGCTGAGCAAGATTTAAAAAAATATCTGGAAAAAGTACCAAGTAGTATCTACGCACAGAAATTACTGGCTGCCACAGTACTTAAAAATGGTGAGCCGCAAAAAGCGATTGCCTTAGTCGAAGCTGCACTCAAATCTAGTCCAGATGACGTTCAGTTGCTAGGCTTAGCCGGTGAAGCGTATATGCAGGCAAAAGACTATACCAAAGCAGCAGAGGTGTTTGACAAGGCAAGTACATTGGCACCCAAAACGGCGGAGTATCATACTGCGCTAGGTATGAGTAAGCTGGGACAAGGCGACAGTACTCAAGCGATTGCAGAATTAGAAAAAGCCGCCGCGATGGATGACAAGTCACCTAAAGCTGACGTCTTGTTAATCATGACTCATCTCAAACTAAAAGAATACGATAAGGCGCTTGCTGCAGCAAAAGCGGCAGAGAAAGAACAACCTGAGAATCCGGTAATACAAAATCTAAAAGGCGGCATTTATCTGAGCAAGAAAGATCCTGCCAATGCACGTGCCAGTTTTGAGCGTGCAGTGAGTTTGCAAGCAAACTTTTTCCCTGCGATCGCCAATTTAGCCAGACTCGATGTTGACGAGAAAAAACCTGACGCTGCAAAAAAACGCCTCGAAGCCGTCCTGGAAAAAGATAAAAAAAATCTTGCGGCAATGACTGCTTTAGCAGGACTCGCTTTATCTAAAGGTGATAATGAAACTGCAAAAACCTGGTTGGAACGTGCCAACGCAGATCACCCGGAGAATGCACAAATAACGCAATTGCTAGCAACGCAGTATCTGCGTATGAACGACAAACAAAAAGCGATTACGTTTGTGAAAAATGCGCAAGCGACTAATCCAAAGAGTCCCGACTTGATTGCCCTGCTCGGGCAAATTCAGACAGCAACGGGTGATAAAGCCGCTGCGCTGGATAGTTTTACCAAGCTTGCCGCTCTATTGCCAGAATCCGCGCCAGCACAATTCCAAGTCGCCGCCACGCAGATGTCTATGGGGAATGAGGCAGCAGCGATGGAGTCACTGAAAAAGACTTTGCGTCTGGATGCTAAATTTTTGCAAGGTCAACTCGCAATGGCTAGCCTGCAAATTAAGAATAATAATTTTGATGAAGCTCTCGCTATTGCTCGACAAATACAAAAGCAAGATCAAAAAGTACCAACAGGATTCCTGCTTGAAGGCGATACATTAACGCTGCAAAAAAAATCCGCTTTAGCGATCAAAGCCTACGAGCAGGCATTCAAAATCAATGCGAACGGGCAAACTGTCGTCAAATTGCACAATGTCATGATCCAGGATGGCAAAACTAAAGAAGCAGATGCCCGTGTAGTCCAATGGCTTAAAGATCACCCGGACGATAATGCAGTACACATGTATTGGGGCACGTACAACCTGACTGCCCCTAAAGGCAAACAGATAGCGATAGAACAATTCCAGATTATTTTAAAAAGCGATCCTAATAATATTGCCGCGCTAAATAATATTGCCTGGGCTTATTCTGAAGAAAAAGATAAACGTGCCGTTGAATATGCGGAACGGGCCAGCAAACTAGCACCCGATAATCCAGCGATTATGGATACGCTAGGATGGATATTGCTTGATCAGGGCAATACCGCACGCGCTTTGCAATTGCTGCAAAAAGCGAGTGAGTTACAGCCAGATGCCTTGGATATTCATTACCATTTCGCGGTTGCGTTAGCTAAATCCGGCGACAAAGTCAAAGCAAAAAAAGAGCTGGAAATGATTACCGCACCAGGTAAAAACTTTGCAAAAACAGATGAGGCAAAGACGTTACTAAAACAACTGTAAGCTGATCTGATTTGGTGATGTAAAGTGATCAAACTAAAAGCAGAGCTGAGGTAAAGCTCTGCTTTTTGATATGCAGCCTTAATGTCGGGCAATCATTACCAGTTCCCACATTGATGGCTTTTAGATTTTCCACTAGAGCAGCAACCAGTAGGCATATGGCGAACTAAGCCACCAGATGCGAGGACGATACAAACAATATTTTCTGTATCTTGCCCAGATAATTGTCGCTGTAACGCTTGCAGTCAAATGGGAAGTCTGGATGCGATATACTACCGGCAAGTATATTTTGATTGTCCAGAGAATCATTGGACAATGAAGCATAATTGAAAAAATATTGGGGGAGTATAAGCAATATGTTTTTACCCAATAAGAAAGCCACTTCTAAAAAATCAGAAGTGGCTTTCTTGTAAGGAAATTTGATTTTCTTAAGTTTGATCCACTTAAATCAAATGAAACCTTGATGTAATTTCTTTTCGAAGATTTCGCAACACTTAAAAAAAGCTTTGCGGAATTACCAGAATATCGCCAGGACGCACTGGTACGTTAGCAGAGATATCGCCATCTTTGATCAGGTCATTAAGACGTACATTCAAAGATTGTTGCTTTCCATCGATGGTGCGAATAATGTTTGCTTTATTGCCGGAAGCGAATTCTGTCATGCCACCTACGGCGATAATCACATCCATCACAGACATCCCTTTGCGGTAAGCCAGTGCTTGTGGTTTAGCTGCCTGGCCGATGACGCGAATCTGTTCTTCGTAAGGACCGGCAAAATTAGTCACGATCACTGTCACAACTGGCTGCTGAATAAATTTAGCGAGGGCCTTTTCAATATCTCGCGCTAGTTCGGTCGATGTTTTGCCGATAGCGACGACGTCCTCTACCAACGGCGTAGTAATTTTACCGTCCGGTCTGACTGACACAACCATTGATACCTCTGGATTGCGCCAGACAATGATGTTGACCGTATCGCCAGCACCGATCAAATAATCGTGAGTAGGCGCTTGCGATTCCGCCGTCGGCGCCGGGGTTAAGTTGCTCGCGCATCCGCTAATCGCCAGCATGAGCAATGATGCTGAGATAAATGAAAGCCATCTTAATGTTTTGGTATGTAGCTTTTTCACGCGAGTCCCCTATTCCTATTTACGATGATTGAGTGTCCTGCCGCATCAAGCCGCGTATATACGACTCAACAGAAGTTAACAACATGATGGTACCACCAACAGGCTTAAAAACAAGACAATAAATTGCTATTAAAGCATAACTTTATTGACATTTTTAGTCGGATTGTGGGAAAAAATAGACAGTAACTTTCTACAAAAACGAAAGCTTATGTCAAATATGTTATTCATAGAATGAACAGAATTCAGTTTAAAAATAGGACTTATTTCAAAAAGTATTGGCAGAGATGCAAAGTATGCACAACTCTCGAAAGAAAACTCGTTTTAAGGTCATACTTTCATTGTATTTAGCGCGCATCGCATCAAGAATATACTTGTTTTTTTTATATTTACATAATATTATGAGGCACAAAATAATCGTGCTTTTATATCCGCGCCGATAACTGATTGCAACTACAAATTGCTACTGAAAATAGCTCATATGGAGACTTTAAGAAGATGGAGGAACTGGTAACGCAGCTACAATCCCTGTTGAGGGGTGGGTGGAAATATCGCTGGTATGCAGTAACGATAGCCTGGCTCGTTTCTCTATTGGGTTTTGTGGTTGTTTACACGCTTCCAGATAATTACCAGTCCTCTGCACGTGTTTTTGTAGATACCCAAAGCATTTTAAAGCCGCTGCTATCAAGCATGACCAGCGTCCCCAATGTAGAACAACAAGTCTCTATCATGAGTCGTACCTTACTCAGTCGACCTAACGTTGAGAGAGTCATGCGTATGGTCGATTTGGATATCAAAGCCAACACTGGTAAAGATCGGGAACGTCTGATCGAAAACCTGATCGCTCAAATAAAAATTGGCGGCACGGTACAAAACGATATTTATACAATTACTTACAACGACGAAAATCCGAAATTAGCAAAAGATGTAGTTCAGGCGCTGTTGACGATTTTCGTTGAAGGAAGTTTCGGCGATAAAAAACAAGACTCTAGCAAAGCCGTCGTGTTTATTGACGGACAAATCAAAATATACGAAGAAAAATTAGTCACTGCAGAGAATGCTCTGAAAGATTTCAAACTAAAAAACATGAGCCTGCTGCCTGGGCCAGGTAGTGACTCTGGCACCAAGCTGTCGGCAATGACAGAAAGTTTGAACCAGGCTCGGTTAGAACTAGTAGAAGCTGAACAAGCTAGAGATGCAATTAAACGGCAAGTTTTAACCACTGAAAATACGCTTAAACCAGGTCAAACCTCCTCTGCGCCAAATCCAGAGATTGATACGCGCATTCAAACCCTTAACAAAAATCTGGATGCACTACGCTTACAGTTCACAGAAGAGCATCCAGATATTGTCTCCACAAAACGACTGATCGCACAACTTGAAGCGCGAAAAATTGAAGAGGCAAAAGTAAGGAAGCCTGACGCAGAAATCGTTTCAGCGAATCCTTTGTTGCAACAATTGAAGATTTCTTTGTCTGGAGCAGAAGCTCGGGTGGCGTCAATGCGAGCCCGCGTAGATGAGTATGCAAATCGTAGTACAAAACTAAAAGCGCTGAGTATTGCTGCGCCGGAAATAGAGTCTCAGTTATCGCAATTAAACCGCGACTACCAAATTAATAAAGAAAATTACGAAAAATTAGTGGCCAGCAGAGAATCGGCAAAATTGTCAGGTGATTTGAGTACCACGACAGAAATGATGACTTTCCGCGTTGTTGATCCACCTACAGCGCCGCTTACTCCGATAGGTCCAAACAGAATAAGACTGTTATCACTGGTGTTTCTCGCAGCGATTGCAATAGGTTTGGCGGGCGCTGTTTTGATGAGTAAAATCAGACCAACTTTTCTATCTCATACCGACTTACTGGAAGTTACAGGATTACCAATTCTTGGTACGGTATCAATGAATTGGACAGACAATGAAAAGAAACGCCAGAAACAAAGCCTGTATGGTTTTGCGGCATCTTCATTCGTTCTATTCGCTTTTTTTGCGGCAATCATGGGCATGGTTTATCTAAAATAATAATCAGCCCTTAAGTACCATTACAATGAGCCGATTCAAATCAGGATCCGGCCGTAAAAGAAGTAAATTTATTTGGAGTTAGCGTGAGCATTATTGAAAAAGCGGCGAGTAGATTAGAGCAAGGAAAAGCCATTGCTGCGCATCCAATCGAAGCGCCAGTAGAAGCTACGCCGCCACAAGCAGTCACAAATAAACCTGCCATTAATGACATCGTAATTAATCCACAGCAGGCTCCTGGTAAAAATAGCACCAGAAAAGTTGAAATAGACATCGCTCAATTGCATCGCTTAGGCATGGTAACGCCTGATGCAGAGCGCACTGCCATCGCTGAAGAGTTTAGATTAATTAAGCGTCCTCTTATCGAGAAAGCGTTTAATCAAAAAAATGGTCCGATTCACCATGGCAATTTAATTATGGTGACCAGCTCATTACCTGGAGAAGGTAAGACCTTTTGCGCTGTCAATCTAGCGATAAGTATCGCGATGGAATTGGATCACACAGTTTTATTGGTTGATGCGGATGTAGCCCGCCCGTCAGTTCCAAGATATTTAAATCTACAAACAACCGGTGACACCACAGAAATCGGACTATTGGATGTTTTACTCGATGACAAACTTGATCTGGCAGACGCAATGCTCAGAACTAATATCGATACTTTAAGTATTCTGAGAGCAGGGAATAGTCATAAACGATCAACAGAATTATTAGCCAGCCAAGGTATGAGTAATTTGCTCAATGAGATCGCAAGCCGGTATCCAGATCGTATTGTGATTTTTGATTCACCACCTTTATTGCTGACGACAGAAGCGAGAGTATTAGCAAATCAGATGGGGCAAATTGTCTTGGTGGTTGAAGCAGAGTCAACAACTCAACACGTAGTGAAAGAAGTATTAGGCCAATTAAAATCTCGCTCCAATGTGAACTTAATTTATAACAAAGCTAAAGCGTTCTCAAATGGGGATTACTATGGCCATTATTACGGTTAAGAAATTACCCGTTTCGGCGCTCATGGCGATTCCATCTCGCGTGGTGTCGAGCATACCTTTGATCGGCTTATTATTTGCGCAACCTGTTCTGGCAGCAGAATGGAAGTTTGTGCCAAGTGTCAATTTGAGTGAAACTTATACTGACAATGTGCGCCTGTTACCAAAAGGCAATGATGAGAGCTCTTTCATTACACAGGCATCTCCGGGATTCTCGCTGACAGCAACCGGTTCGCAATTAAAGTTGCATGCAGACTATGCCATGCAAAATCTTTATTACTCGTCAGATAGTGCTGGAGTAAGGACTAACCATATACTGAACGCTACGGCCAATAGCGAACTTATTCGCGGTCTTTTTTTTTTAGACGGTAGTTCAAATATTAGTCAGCAAAATTCATCGCCATTTCAAAGTGCTGCCGCTGACAATCTTAATTTATCAAATAATCGTGTCGAGGTAAGAACCTATAGCGTTTCTCCGTATTTCCGCAAAAATTTTGATAACGAATTTTCAAGCGAACTACGCTATACCAGAAGCAGTGTCGCTACCAGCGTGCAAAATGGCTTAGATAGTAAGGCTGACCAGTTACAGCTCAGCGCAAACAGCGGCTCCGCATTTAAAACAGTCACTTGGGGACTGCAATATAACGACCAAAAAATCCATTATCCTCAGCAAAGCGATGTCACTTTTCAAACGACAACGGCTAATGCCAGTTATTTCATCTCGCCTCTATTCGCTATTACCGCAACTGCTGGTTATGAGGATAATAACTATAAAACTACGGGTGAAAAACCATCTGGATATTTTTGGTCAGGCGGCTTTGCTTGGACGCCGACAGAGAGAACTAAACTGGCCGTCAGTGCGGGGAAAAGATTTTATGGCTCGACTTATTCGTTGACTGCAAATCAAAGAACACGAGGCAGCATCTGGAGCCTAGGATATAACGAAGACATTACGACAACACGTGGACAATATTTAGTCGCGGCAAGCGTGAATACATCCGATTTCCTTAATCAGCTATGGAAAGCAAGCGTTCCTGACAATGCAGCCAGACAGCAATTAATTGATAACTTCATTAAAGATACCAACCTGCCGGCTAGCCTCTCTCAACCAGTAAACACAATAACCAATCGCGTTTTTCTGCAAAAGAGTCTGCAGGGATCGGTAGCGCTCAACGGCGCAAGAAATACTGTTATTTTTAATGTGTTCAGAATCGGACGTGAAGCGCAATCGATCAGTGATGTTGATGTGGCTTTATTGGGCGCCAATGATCCAAGCCTGCTCGACAACACCAGACAGACTGGCGCTAATGTAGTCTGGAATTGGCAATTGTCTTCCAGAACAAATGCCAATGTCAGTGCGACTTTTACCAGAGTCAATTCGCTTGCTACCGATATTAAAGACAATAACAAATCGCTACGCGCCTCTATTTCCAGGCAATTACAAGCGAAACTCCGAGCCACGCTTGAAGTACGCCGAGTCGAAAAACAATCGACATTAAGCAGTAACAGCTTCACAGAAAATGCAGTCACACTATTTTTATTGCTAGGTTTCTAGCGGAGTCAGGTATCAGATGTATGAGTTACATTACGGTTTTAGCGCAAAACCTTTTCAATTAAAACCAGATCCACGCTTTTTCTTTGGTAGCAAAGGACATAAGCGTGCGATGGCATATCTGGAATATGGTATTTCACAAGGCGAGGGCTTTATTGTCATCACGGGTGAAGTTGGTGCGGGCAAAACAACCCTGATGCGCAATCTATTTTGCGAACTGGAATCTGAAAATATTCTTGCCGCACAAATTGTCAATACGCATGTGGGTTCCGATGACATTCTGCGCCTGGTTGCTTCAGCATTCGGCGTTGAATATGAAAACGCATCAAAAGCAACTCTGCTGACGCGTTTGGAGCAATTTCTTAAGCAATGTGATCAGCAAGGTAAACGTGCGCTATTGGTAGTTGATGAAGCGCAAAACCTGACACCAAGAGCTGTAGAAGAACTACGAATGCTATCCAACTTTCAGACAGCGGACAAATCATTGCTACAGACCTTTTTGCTTGGTCAGCCTGAGTTTAGGCGAACCCTACTGAGCGACGATATGCAGCAACTATTGCAGCGGGTGATTGCCAGCTATCACCTCGGGCCACTCGACTTAGCTGAAACGCAGTCTTATATCGAGCATCGCTTACACACCGTCGGCTGGAAAAATGATCCTAGTATTGATGCAGGAGCATTTGCGGCTATTTACAACTATAGCGGTGGCATCCCAAGAAAAATTAACTCTTTATGCGACCGTCTGTTCTTGATGGGTTATCTGGAAGAATTACATGCATTCGGAGAGGCTGAAGTCAATCAAGTGATTGCCGATATCAGACAAGAGTTTCAATTACCCGCTAAGGATGCCGATCAAGGTAATAACGTGTTGAATGCAAGAGATTCGTCAAATACCAGTTTGGAAAATATAGACGACAGAATGGCAAAAATGGAACGCTCTATCCTTTCAGTAATTGATGCCTTAAAAAAAATGCTTCCACCGACACGAATTAATCAATATTCTGAGAAGGACAATTAATGCAGGTTTTAAATCCAAGTTCAAGCGGCACGAGCAGCATTATCTGCGTCGTCGGTGCGCGCCCAAATTTTATGAAAATAGCGCCTATCATGGCCGCTCTGAATGCATTAAAACCTCATCTAAAAGTGACCTTATTACATACAGGTCAGCACTATGACGTCGCAATGAACGAACAGTACTTTGACGCGTTGGGCATCCCCTCCCCTGATATCAACTTAGAGGTAGGTTCTGGCAGCCATGCAGTACAAACGGCCGAAGTCATGTGTCGCTTTGAAACTGCGATGGGCGATGATTTGCCGTCCGCCGTTCTGGTTGTCGGTGATGTCAACTCAACTATTGCATGTGCCTTGGTCGCCAGTAAAAAAGGGATTCCTGTGATCCACGTGGAGGCAGGCTTACGTAGTTTTGACCGGGCAATGCCAGAAGAAATTAATCGCGTATTGACGGATCAAATCTCCGATTTATTGTTCACGACGGAGCCAAGTGCTAAAGATAATTTAGCGCGTGAGGGTATTGCAGCTGGTCGCATACACTTTGTCGGTAATGTCATGATCGATACGCTCAGAAATAATCTGAGCCGGACAATTGCTCCAAGCACGATCGCCGCAGATGCTGGACGTGCTGGTTTTCTAGAAGGACGAAAAGACTTTGTGGTTGTAACAATGCATCGTCCATCAAATGTCGATGATCAAGCGATTTTGACCGCTTTGATGGAAACCATCGTCAAAATCAGTACGGAAGTACCGGTCATTTTTCCAGTACATCCTCGTACGAAATCCATGTTGGAAAAATTTGGTCTGATGAAGTTATTGGACTCATCAAACATTTTATTACTGCCCCCGATGGGTTACCTTGAAATGCTAGGTTTGATGAAAGATGCGAAGTTGGTACTCACAGATTCCGGCGGCATACAAGAAGAAACAACGGCTCTTGGTGTGCCATGTATCACACTCAGAAATAACACTGAGAGACCAATTACGGTTGAAGAAGGTAGTAATACTATCGCCGGACAAGATCCCGAAAAAATTATGGCAATTTTTAAAGATGTGATGCAAACCGGCGGCAAAGCCGGGCGCATCCCAGAATATTGGGATGGTCATGCATCTGACAGAATTGCCGCCGTAATCGGTGCGCAGCTTGGTATCGCCATTAAACCCCAACAATAAGCATCGGTACGGATATCATCATGTCACTTTCAAGCAAATCTCCTTCTTCATCTGGCATACGTAATGCTATGACGATTGACGTAGAAGATTATTTCCAGGTGTCGGCGTTTGCTGGACACATATCACGCGATAGCTGGTCAGATTTGCCTTGCCGCGTGGAGAGAAATATGGATTGCATACTCGCGCTGCTCAGTCAGGCGCAAGTTAAGGCAACCTTCTTCACACTAGGCTGGCTCGCAGAGCGTTATCCTTCTATGGTAAAACGTATCGTTGAAGAAGGTCATGAACTGGCAAGCCATGGTTATGGCCATTTGAGGGCGTCGGATCAAAGTCAGGCGCAATTTCTGGAAGACATCAGTAGTAGCAAAAAGATTTTAGAAGATATCGGTGGCCAAGCGGTACTAGGCTATCGAGCTCCCAGCTTTTCTATCGGGACAAATAATTTATGGGCGCTCGATTTGCTGCTCCAGGCAGGATATCGATACAGCTCCAGCATCTATCCAATTCAGCACGATCACTATGGGATGCCGGATGCGCCTCGCTTCAGTTTTTACCCGAACGGCAAAGATGGTTTATTAGAACTGCCGATCACGACCGTACGTTTTTTCCAAAAAAACTTCCCCGCAGGCGGTGGTGGTTTTTTCCGTCTATTTCCCTACCAGCTTTCCCGCTGGCTACTGGAAAGAGTCAACCAACAAGATAAGCAATCCGGCATATTCTATTTCCATCCGTGGGAAATAGATCCAGGGCAACCACGTCAACATCAGATCAATTTAAAAACCCGCTTCCGTCATTACGTCAATCTTGATCGTACTGAAAATCGCCTCAAGGCGCTGACCCGCGATTTTCAATGGGGTCGTATGGACGAAATTTTTCTGGTGCCCAATTGAACGCTGTCGTCAATTCCTTGCCGACGCAACCGACATCCATCCAATCAACTCCTGTTATTCGCTTAATGCAGGCAAGTGATTTAGCCAGATGGGATGCGTTTGTACTATCCAACCCTGAAGCTAGTTTTTTTCATCGGGCTGGCTGGCAAACCGTTATTGAAAAAGCCTTTGGTCATAAAACCTGGTTTTTCTATGCAGAACTCAATGGAGAAATCATCGGCGTCTTGCCATTGGCTCAAATAAAAAGTTTTTTGTTCGGGCACTCTCTCATTGCTTTACCTTTTTGTGTTTATGGTGGCATAGCAACCAGTTCCGATATCGCAAGAGAAGCACTCAATCAAGAGGCACAAAAACTAGCTGCGTCTCTCAAAGTCGGTCACTTGGAATATCGCAATTATCGCGAGCAAGCATCACATCCTGATTGGGTCACCAAAGATTTATATGTCACTTTTCGGAAAGAGATTTTTGCCGACGAAGAGCAAAACATGTTGGCTATCCCGCGCAAGCAACGTGCGATGGTGCGCAAAGGTATTAAGGCTGGCCTACAAAGTGAAATTGATCAAGATATTGAACGATTCTTCTCGGCCTATGCTGATAGCGTACATCGCTTAGGTACGCCGGTATTTTCCAAAAAGTTTTTTACTTTGCTAAAGCAGACCTTTGGTACCGACTGTGAAGTATTAACCATCACCAAAGACGGTCGGACTGTGAGCAGCGTGATGAGTTTTTATTTCCGTGATGAAGTATTGCCATACTACGGCGGCGGCAAAAGCGAGGCTCGCGAAGTCGCGGGCAATGATTTCATGTATTGGGAATTAATGCGTCGCGCCTGTGAACGTGGACTTAAAATTTTTGACTTCGGTCGTAGCAAACTGGGAACTGGTGCGTTTGACTTCAAAAAAAATTGGGGCTTTGAAGCTCAGGCACTACATTACACTTATCAGCTGCATCAATCATTAGCAGTACCCGATACCAACCCATTAAATCCCAAATATCAGCTATTTATCAAAATGTGGCAACGGATGCCTTTGGCTTTGGCGAATGTAATAGGTCCACACCTTGTAAAAAATCTGGGATAACAGTGGAACATATACTGCTTTTGGTGCATCGCATCCCCTACCCTCCCAATAAGGGAGACAAGATACGCTCCTATCATCTGCTGAAGCATTTGACTAAGCGCTATCAAGTTCACTTGGGTACTTTTGTGGATGATCCCGATGATTGGCAGTATGTTGATATCGTCAAACAATGGTGTGGCGAAACCTATTTCGGCAAGTTAAATCCGGTCAAGGCTAAACTGCGCAGCCTGGGTGCACTGATCAGTAACCGTGCGCTCAGTCTCGACTATTATCGCGACGCTGATTTATCTGCATGGGTCGCTCAATTGATGGCAGAGAAATCGATAGGACGAGTACTAATATTTTCATCAGCGATGGCGCAATATGTTGAATATGCATCGGAGGCGCGTCGCGTGATTGACTTTGTCGATATTGATTCAGATAAGTGGCTGCAATATGCAGAGAAGAAATTGTGGCCTATGAACTGGATATACCGCCGAGAAGGTCGACAACTCTTACGATATGAAAAAAAAATCGCGCAAAATTTCGATGCCTCACTGTTCGTCTCCGCTGCGGAGGCAAGTTTATTCAAGCAATTAGCACCGGAGAGTAAACATAAAATCGGCTTCTTCAGTAACGGTGTCGATACTGAATATTTTTCGCCAGCACCAGACTATCTCAATCCCTATCCACAGGGTCAAGCGGTCATCGTATTTACCGGAGCCATGGATTATTGGCCGAATATCGACGCCGTGCAGTGGTTTGCCGAAGATATATTGCCATCAATCCGCGCAAAAAATCCTGCTGCCTGTTTTTATATCGTTGGCTCACGACCCAGCGACCAAGTACAACTCCTGGCCAGGCTTCCCGGTGTCTATGTCACGGGTACTGTTGCGGATGTACGCCCGTATATCGCGCATGCAGGTGTCTCTGTTGCCCCTTTGCGTATTGCACGTGGTATTCAAAATAAAGTGCTAGAGGCAATGGCAATGGCAAAAACCGTTGTCGTATCACCTCAAGCTTTAGAGGGTATTCATGCCATACCAAATCAAGAACTCATTGTTGCTGAAATAAGCGAGCAATTTATCTCTGCCATCTCGGCTTTATTAGCCAAGCCCGATGGATTACTTGGTCCTGCAGCCCGTCATAAAGTAGAACAAGAATATGGCTGGAGTAGCAATCTGGCGATGTTGGATACCTTACTTGACGCCACACCTTCCGTTTTATCGGAAATCGCCACAAAGGAAGCATCTTGAGTACCCTGTCCGTCAAGTCAAACGCAGGATTGTTTAATGCATCAATAGTGCTGATACTGATCGCTGCTTTACTTACACCATTCCTGATTTATTTTGGGACTGCACAATCTATTGTTGCGATCTGGAATAGTTCGGAAACGTTCGCTCATGGTTACATTATTTTGCCCATCAGTTTATGGCTGATATGGAAGCGACGCCAAGTATTAAGCACCCTTTCACCAGCGCCTTATTGGCCTGGATTACTACTTATAGCAGCTTGCGGATTTGGCTGGCTATTGGCGGATTTAGGTGATGTCCAGGTAGTACGGCAATATACCTTCGTAGCGATGTTGCCAGCAATTGTGATTTCAATGCTGGGGCTGCGCATTTCATGGAAAATGGCATTCCCATTATTCTTTTTATTGCTTGCTGTACCTTTTGGCGATGTCTTCATCGAACCGCTCATTAATTTCACGGCAGATTTTACAGTCGCTGCGCTGCAAGCCACCGGCATACCTGTATTACGTAACGGAGCTAGTTTTGAAATTCCATCAGGAAGCTGGTCGGTCGTTGAAGCCTGCAGTGGCGTACGTTATTTAATATCGTCGATCACGCTTGGTTTTTTATACGCATATCTCACTTATGTGTCACGTATCCGCCAATTAATGTTTGTACTGCTCTCCATCATCGTACCCATCATTGCCAATGGCATGCGGGCATATATGATCGTGATGATTGGTCATTTGAGTGGGATGCAATTGGCAGTTGGTGTTGATCATCTGATCTACGGTTGGTTATTTTTCGGTTTGGTCATGTTCTTGATGTTTTGGATTGGTAGTTTTTGGCATGAAAATAAAAAAGACGTATTGCCAGTAACTACCGCAAATCAAGAGTCTGAGCAGGTAAAAGCCGTACCGGTATCACGATTGTTCATCGCACTCATTGGCGTAGTTATCAGCTTAGGTATTTGGCCGCTGTATGGAAATTATCTTGCGCGAACCAGATTCAATCCTGCCACTCCGATCCTTAACAGTTTTCATCCAGATTGGCAGCCGACTACCGCATTCACCGATTGGAAACCGTATTTCGCTCCTGCTAAAACGGAGCTTTATCAATTCTTCTCGCAAGACAAGCAGGCTTTAGGTATATCTGTACTGTACTACCGCAACCAAAGTCGCGGCGCAGGATTGATCAGCTCTTCGAATAAATTAGTGCCAGAAAAAGATCCGGTCTGGTTCAACGTCGGCAGCTCTGTTCGTCAAGAGACCATCGGCAAGCAATCCCTGTCCCTTAGAGAAAGCAGACTGCAAAGCGCAGCCGGGCCGCTTCTCGTCTGGCATTGGTATTGGGTGGGCGGGCAATTTACCAGCAATGATTACTTAGGAAAAGTTTTACAAACAAAAGAAGAGATTCTGATGCGCGGAGATGATGGTGCGGCACTGGCTGTGTTTGCGCCTTACACTGCAAATCCTGATGAGGCTCGCGTGGTAATGCGTCATTTTCTGGACAGTAATATGACGACGCTTGAAAAAACGCTGGCGGCCAATAAGAAGCAATGACATTCATTAGCAAAATGACCCAAGAGCCCATTCCTCTCGTCGTGCATTTAATCTACCGCTTAGATTTCGGTGGATTAGAAACATTGTTAGTGGAGTGTGTGAACGGCATGCCAGCAGATCAATATCGCCATGCGATTGTCTGTCTTACTGGCTATACCGATTTTGCACAAAAAATTACACAAGCCAATGTTCAGCTTTTCTCTTTAGATAAAGCGCCGGGACTCGGCTTAGGTACACATCTTAAACTTTGGAAGTTATTACGGCAGTTGCGTCCAACAATTCTGCATACGTATAACCTATCTGCAATTGAGTACGCACTCACTGCAAGCTTGGCTGGGGTTCCTGTTCGCATTCATGCTGAACACGGACGTGACGCCGGTGATCCCGACGGTAAAAATAAAAAACATAACTTACTGCGCAAGTTGTTAGTCCCATTTGTGGATTGTTATGTGCCGGTTTCGGGCGACCTGCAACGCTGGCTCAAGAGCGTGGTTGGTATACCCGATGCTAAAAACCGACTCATCAACAATGGTGTTGACACTAACAAATTCAGCGCGCATCAAAGTTCTAACCCTCAGCCTGAGGTGGATAAAGCAACTTCATTAACGCCACTGAATTTACCGACGATATTCCCTCCTGACAGCTTTGTGATTGGCACGGTTGGACGAGTTCAGGATGTAAAAAATCATGCCACGCTGGTGGATGCTTTTATTCAATTGCAAGCGCAATTGCCAGCCGATAAATCCCGTATGCGTTTAGTCATCATCGGCGATGGTCCACTGCGACCTGCACTGATTAACAAAATCAACGAGGCCGGTATCTCTGATGTAGTCTGGCTACCCGGGGCACGTAGTGATATTGCAGAAATCATGCAGACATTTTCTGTGTTTGTATTACCCTCTATCGCCGAAGGCACTCCCGTCACGATGTTGGAGGCAATGTCCTGCGGATTACCCATCGTTGCCACCCGTGTTGGTGGTATTCCAGAATTAGTGGTGGATCATGTCACAGGGACGCTGGTTGCGCCCAATGACACTAATGCATTAACGAATGCCATCGCAGTCTATCTACAACAACCCGAATTGATTAGCTTACACGGCACTGCTGGTCGTAAGCGTATAAAGCAGTATTACAGTATCAATGCGATGTTGGCTGCGTACACCGATCTATACAATCACTTTTGCCATACAAAATTAAAGTCCATATAAAACTGAAATGACCTTGAAAGAAATAATCATAATATGTGCGGAATAGTCGGCATTTTTGACATGCGAGGAGAGCGCGCCATCGACAGAGATGTGCTGCACCGCATGAACGAAACTCAACATCATCGAGGCCCTGTCGAAGGTGGCTTACATATCGAGCATGGCCTGGGTTTTGGTCACCGTCGTCTTTCCATCATTGATCTGTCATCAGGCCAGCAACCGCTGTTCAACGAAGACCATAGCGTCGTTGTCGTGTTTAACGGAGAGATATATAACTTTCAAGCTTTAATGGCAGAGCTAATCACGCTTGGTCACAGCTTCCGCACGCATTGTGATACGGAAGTCATCGTGCACGCATGGGAACAGTGGGGTGAAGCTTGTGTAGATCGCTTGCGCGGCATGTTTGGATTTACGATCTGGGATAGAAATAAAAAAATATTATTTCTGGCGCGGGACAGGCTGGGAATCAAACCGATGCATTATGCTTTTCTGCCGGATGGCATGTTTGCATTCGGCTCAGAATTAAAATCCTTACTATCGTTACCGACTTTGGTGCGCGAGATTGATCCTTGTGCGGTAGAAGATTATTTTGCTTACGGCTATGTACCGGAACCAAGAACTATTTTCAAAGGTGCGCTCAAGCTGGCGCCGGGACACACGCTGACGCTGCATGCAGGCGCAATGAGCAGCGTAGTACAACCTAAAAAATATTGGGATGCACCATTCAAAGCGCATGCGCCCATGACCGAACCGGAGATGGAACAAGAGCTGATCGTCCGTCTGCGGGAGACCGTCCAAAGCCATATGATTGCCGACGTTCCACTGGGTGCTTTTTTATCCGGCGGTGTCGACTCCAGCGCAATCGTTGCCATGATGGCGGGGCTGACAAATGAGCCTGTTAATACCTGCTCTATCGCATTCAATGATCCGGCATTTGATGAGTCCGCCTACGCTACACAAGTCGCTAATCAATACCATACACGGCACCACACCGAGACCGTGGATAAAGACGACTATGGCCTGATTGATACGCTGGCGGCATTGTATGACGAGCCCTACGCCGATAGCTCTGCCATTCCCACTTATCGCGTTTGCCAATTAGCGCGTAAGCGTGTGACAGTCGCATTGTCGGGCGACGGCGGTGACGAAAATTTTGCAGGCTACCGTCGCTATCGTTATGCCATGGCCGAGCAAAGAGTACGTTCTGCATTGCCACTGGCGCTGCGCAAACCACTGTTTGGCTTTCTTGGGTCGTATTATCCTAAAGCCGATTGGGCACCTCGTATGTTCCGCGCTAAGACCACGTTTGAAGCCTTAGCTCGTGATCTGGTTGAGGGTTACTTTCACGGTGTTTCGATTCTGCCAGATCGGGTACGCGACCAATTATTTAGCGATAAATTCCGTCGTGAGCTACAAGGCTATCGGGCGATTGAAGTAATGCGTGGTCACGCCAATAACTCACCGACAGATGATCCTTTATCGATGGTGCAATATATTGACCTGAAAACGTATTTGCCTGGTGACATCCTGACCAAAGTCGATCGTGCCAGTATGGCGCACGCATTGGAAGTCCGTGTCCCTTTGCTGGATCATCAGTTTGTAGAATGGGTTTCAGGCTTGCCATCCTCGGTCAAACTCAAGGGCGGCGAAGGTAAACATATTTTTAAAGAATCTCTGAAGCCACATTTATCCGATGATATTTTGTACCGGAAGAAGATGGGTTTCTCTATTCCGCTCGGGACTTGGTTACGTGGTCCCTTGCGCGAAAAAGTGCGGGCGGCTGTACTCAATCCCGCCTTACTAGATACGGGCTTTTTTAATCAAAGTTATCTGGAACAAATGGTCGATCAGCACCAGTCTGGCTTAAAAGACCATAGTGTCTCTTTGTGGTCCGTCTTGATGTTTGATGCTTTTTTACGTACGAATGGCGTGTCCGCTGCCAGCACGTCGACGACTAACACTGCGGGGAAACATTAATCATGCGTGTTCTGCATATTCTGGATCATTCAATCCCCCTGCATAGTGGTTATACCTTCCGTACCCGTTCCATTCTGCGCGAGCAACAAGCACTCGGCTGGGACACCTTTCATGTCACTGGTTCCAAACAAGGCGTTTGTGCGGATCTGGAGGAAGATGTCGACGGCTTACATTTCTATCGGACGCCCGCAATCAACGGGCCACTCGCCAAATTACCCGTACTAAATCAAAAGGCCGTCATTGATGGATTGACGCGTCGCTTGTCCGAGATCATTCCGCTTATCAAGCCTGATGTCTTGCATGCACACTCCCCTTGCCTGAACGCGATTGCGGCACTCCGCGCCGGCAAAAAATTTGGTATTCCTGTGGTGTATGAAGTGCGTGCTTTTTGGGAAGATGCCGCAGTCGATCACGGCACGGCCAAAGAGTTCGGCTTGCGCTACCGTGTGACGCGTGGGCTGGAAACATATGCTTTAAAACGTGTGAACGCAATCACCACGATTTGTGAAGGCCTGCGTAAAGATATCGTACAACGCGGCATCGCTGCAGACAAAGTCACTGTGATTCCCAATGCAGTCGATATCGATAAATTCTCTGTCGGTGGGATTGCTGACCTCGCACTGAAAGCAAAATTAGGGTTGCAAGATAAACGCCTGATCGGATTTATCGGTTCGTTTTACGCCTACGAAGGCCTGGACGTCCTGCTGCGTGCATTTCCGTTGATGTTGGCGCACGCACCAGATTTGCGGGTACTGCTGGTGGGTGGCGGGCCACAAGATGGCGCATTACGGCAACTGGCAAAAGAACTCCGGATTGACGACAAAGTGATCTTTACCGGACGGGTGCCACATGAGCAGGTTCAGCAATATTACGACTTGCTGGATGTACTGGTCTACCCGCGGCTGTCCATGCGCTTGACTGATTTGGTCACACCACTCAAACCTTTAGAGGCCATGGCGCAAGGACGCTTGTTAGCCGCGTCCGATGTCGGCGGGCATTTAGAATTGATTGAAGACGGTAAAACCGGCGTGCTGTTTAAAGCAGATGACCCGCAATCGCTGGCTCAAAAAGTCGGTACGCTGATGGATGCGCCACAACAATGGCCAGCCCTGCGTGAAGCTGGGCGTCGCTATGTAGAAACCGAGAGAAACTGGCCGATTAGCGTTGCACGTTATAAGCAGATATACAGCCGGCTGACTGGCTTACGCGGTTTATAAATTGACCGTCTGAGCTTACCCACCTAGAGAGAAATAAATACTCCCAATAGGTATATTTTAATTATCCATATAATCATTGGACAATCAAGCATATTTCTTAAATTTAATGGGGAGTATATTCAAATTCACTCTAATCTGACGCATGCTGACAGATGCAATCAGCACTAACCAGATACACCAATCTGGACACAAGCAAGAGTCAGTCTGAAATTTGATCAACCATTATGAACAAGCAATATTCCCTCTACCTCGACATTGTTCGTTTTCTGGCATCGCTATTTGTGGTGTTAGATCACTTCAGTTCGCAAAAAATTGTCGGCGGCAGTGCCCGGCAATTTATTCCAGAACTAGGTCGGGAAGCGGTGATTATTTTCTTCGTCTTATCAGGCTACGTGATTGCCTATACGACGCAGACCAAGCAGCAGTCCTTGCGTGAATATGCCGTTGCTCGCTGTGCCAGGATTTACTCGGTTGCATTGCCGCTTTTATTGCTGGCATTTTTATTGAACTACGTATGCAACACTTATTTCCCGAACGGCGATGGGGCTGCGCCTTACTACGAAGTTTCTAAAGCGTATTTTTATATTCCGTTTCATCTTCTGTTTTTGGGAGAGTTATGGAATTTTTCTGAGATCCCGCCGTGGCTCATCCCCTATTGGTCTTTGGGATATGAAGTCTGGTATTACGTATTTTTTGCAACCCTCTATTATTTTTCCTCATACAAACGCATCCTGTTGGGTGGCATCGTTTTTTTAATCCTGGGACACAAACTTTGGCTATTGTTACCCGTATGGATGAGTGGCGTATTTCTATACCATCACCAAAACAAAATCCCTCTCAGCGTCAACATGGCAAGACTCGGTTGGTGTATGAGTCTAATTGCGCTTGGCGTTTACGAATATTCTGACTTTGATCAATCCTTGCTAGCCTGGGGTGCGCAGATCTGGCCTTTCAAATCACTGACATTGGGCAGTGCCAGTCGTGATCTGGAGGACTACCTAGTCTGCCTGATGATTCTGATGAATTTTTATTGTGCGCGCTATGCAGAATTCTCCTTACTGGAAAAATGTAGTCATAGCATACGCGCCATCTCGTCTTACACTTTTACACTGTACCTGGCACACATGCTGGTGGTATCGATGTGGCTGCGCTTCTACCCGCACGATGCGACTAGCTTGATGGATATTCTCTGTATCTCAGTTTTGATCGCCTTATTTACTTATGTGATCGGGCAATTTACGGAACATAAGAAAAATTGGTTTGCCATGATATTTGATCGCAGCTTTGGTGCGATTGCGGATCAGATCCGCCGCATCTCTAAACCACATCAAGGTAAAGCCTGAGCCGGCTGCGGCCTTCAAAGTCACACCGCATTTTTTAGTGATCTAACAAGCTGATGCTGATAATTTTTACCTATTTTTAAGAATGATTCTAAGCGATGCTTTTTAATTCTTTCAGTTTTTTACTGCTGTTTTTGCCAGTCACTGCCATCGTATTTTTTGCGTTGGCGAAACGTAGCCATCAGTTAGCAGCAGGATGGCTAGGATTGGCTTCGCTGTTTTTTTATGGCTGGTGGGATTATCGCTATCTACCTTTGTTACTAGGCTCTATCGCATTCAATTATTGGGCTGGCTGGCGCATAGGCCATATGGATCGCAATCATCCCAATGATCACTCTAAGGCCAAGCCGTGGCTAATTTTTGCCGTCGTTACCAATCTCGCGCTGCTCGCTTATTTTAAATATGCGGATTTTTATATTTCCAGTGTCAATTATCTGACTGGATCTAAACTCGATGCGCTGCATATCATTTTACCGATCGGAATTTCGTTTTTTACTTTTACTCAAATAGCTTTTCTGGTCGATACCTATCAAGGCAAGGTCAAAGAATATCGCTTTGTACATTACCTTTTATTTGTCACTTACTTCCCTCATTTGATCGCTGGACCGGTGTTACACCATAAAGAAATGATGCCGCAGTTTGGTAATGCCGCAACCTATCAATGGTCCCCCAAAAACATGGCAGTTGGCTTATCGATTTTTGCTATGGGTCTCGCCAAAAAGGTATTGATCGCCGATAGTCTGGCGCCGCATGCCAGCTTCTTTTTCGATAAAACAGATACCCCATCGCTACTGATTGCCTGGGGCGGAGTGCTGGCGTATACCTTCCAGCTGTATTTTGATTTTTCTGGCTATTCCGATATGGCGATTGGACTATCGCGTATGTTCGGTATCAAGCTGCCGCTGAATTTTAATTCGCCTTATAAGTCGGTGAATATTATTGAATTTTGGCGTCGCTGGCACATGACCTTGTCGCGGTTTTTGCGCGACTATTTATATATCGCTTTAGGTGGCAATAAGAAAGGTTCCGTGCGACGTTATTGCAACTTGTTTATCACTATGGTGCTGGGTGGACTGTGGCATGGCGCAGGCTGGAATTTTGTAATTTGGGGCACGCTACATGGCGTCTATCTGATGTTAAATCATGCCTGGGTTGGTATCGCTAGTGCCTCACGTTTACCTCGTAATTCTTTGGTCTGGAAGTTGTTTAGCATTGCCTTAACTTTTGCCGCGGTCTGTATCGCTTGGGTTTTTTTCAGGGCATCCGATTTCAATCGCGCCAGCTCGATTATTCAAGGCATGTTCAACGTCTATGGTATCGGCTTGCCAGAAACCATCGGCTCCCATCTTGGCGGATTAAAAATAGTATTAGAAAAAATGGGAATCACGTTTTATCTCGGTGGCGGGACGCGCTTTGTACAAACCTATACCTGGGTTTTGATCGCGGCCGGCATCGCGTTCCTGCTGCCAAATACGCAGCAGATCATGGATAAATTCGATCCGGCGCTGGACTATCAAAGCGGCAAAGATAACGCACCGGCCTTCATCCAACGTTATATGAGCTGGACACCAGGCTGGAAATGGGCAGTGTGGGTGGGGATGATTATGGTCGCCAGTCTGCTACTCATCAATCGGCCTGCAGAATTTTTATATTTTCAGTTTTAAGGAAACGACATGTCTGATCAAACATCATTTGTCCGTTTTCTACGTTCGACCTGCATCGTCATATTATTGGGTATTGCTGCAGCGATTGCACTGGTAGTGGTAGTGGACCCTTATCGTCTGTATAGAGTCGTCGATGTGCCTGGGTTCAATGCGGTCAAACCACAACCAGATCGCTATCAGGAACAGATCAAACTGAGCAATGCGCGCCGCACTAACGCAAGCGCGCTGATCTTCGGCAATTCTCGTGCTGAGTATGGTCTCAATCCGGAATATCAAGGCTTTCATCAGGCCGGTCTGTCGGCTTACAACATGGCTTTATCTGGTACCAAAATTGGTGCCTCAAGGCGTGACTTAAGCTACTTCAAAACCTCGGGACAAAAGCCTGCATTTGTCTTGCTAGGCGTCGATTTTCTGGATTATCTGGTTGATGCCACCAAGCCTATACCGCCAGCCGTAATCACACCTGTCAGCCAATATGATGTGAACGGGATTAAATGGCAATTTGATGCACTGTTTTCATTGACCTCGGTCAACGATGCGCTCAAGACTTTAGAAATTCAAAAAAATCCAGAGGCAGAAACGATTAGTCCACGTGGTATGAATCCCCTGCTGGAATATAAAAAATTCGCACGGGAAGAAGGCTATTACGCCATATTCCAGCAACGAGCGCTGGAATATGCAAAAACCTTCAGTCAAAAACCACATGACTTGGTATTTCCGGCCAGCGGCAGCTCGCCAGAATTGGATGGCTTACGTGCGACTTTAAGCATGATCGCTGAAGATAAAACGGACGCCAATATCATCATCTATCCTTACCACGCGCAAATACTGGCGATGTTTGAAGAAACGGGTCTGTGGCCAGCGTTTGAGCAGTGGAAAGAACTGTTAATCAAAGAAATTGCAGCAACCAATGCCAAGTATCCAAATGTACATATCAAGCTATGGGATTTCAGCGGATATGGCACTCAGCAGTGTGAGCGGATTCCTGAAAAAAATGACCTAAAAACAGCGACCCAATGGTATTGGGAGGCTGGGCATTTTAAACAGAGTTTAGGCAACCTGATCTTGGCACGCATACTGTCCGATAAAATCGGACAGAGTCGTGCGATGATCTTTGGTACTGAGCTTGTGGCTAGTAACGCAGTAGAGAATCAGCGCCGGATTCAACAAGAAAAAGCCAGTTGTATAACGGATTATCCAGCTTTGTTTCAGCAGGTAGCATCATTGGTTGCAGCAGAAAAAAAGGAGAAATAGCTGTCGAATTGTTTTACACATCTATTAAAAAACCGATGCAATTTAACGATTTTTAACAAAACAAGCTTATTTTTCAATGGCCTGCGTAATAAGGTATGATTTTTGCTTGAAATACAAAATCGTTTCTTGTTGAGGGTTATTGTCATGAAAAATAAATTCATTCGCGCGGCGCTCGTATCTACCGCGTTAGCACTGTCCGTTGAGTCCCATGCAACCACGATCGGGTTTGATTCATTAACTACCGACGGTACAGGCTTCGTAAGTCCTAAGACATATACAGAAAGCGGTTTCCTGTTCCAGACACAAGATCCAAGCGGTGGCTTTGGTTCTGCACGTACAGGCGATGTAAACTTCCTCTACAACGGCCAAATCATGACCTGGTATTACGGCTCCGCCAGCTTGTTTAATGACAATTTGGGCTCGGGTGTAACGGTATTGAGTAAAGTTGATGGCAACACTTTTGCACTGAATTCGATAGATTTAGCGGCATTGAATAACTATTACTCCTTTGACGGTGGTGAGAACATCACCTTCACAGGTAATGTCCATGGCGGCGGTACCGTTACCCAGTCATTCCAATTCACAGACCAATTCAGTTTCCATACATTTGACTTCGTTAACTTTAGCGACCTGGATTCAGTTACCTGGGGTCAAGGCTTCCCATACCATCAATTCGACAACTTAGTTCTGGATGCGAGCGTAGTGACGCCACCTCCGCCACCTCCAAACGATGTTCCGGAACCAGCTTCGGTTGCTTTATTAGGTTTAGGGCTGGCGGGCTTGGGTATGGCACGTCGCAAACAAGCTAAGTAATTAATGCAAAGTAACGAGTTCAACTGAGCTCGTCAAGTATCAAAAAAGATTGCTCTGGCAATCTTTTTTACTTTCAGCGCGACCTGTCGCTAGAAGTGACGCAGCAGTCCGGGATCAGCAATCAGAATTTTTAATGTTACGGCTAAGATTTTTCGTGGCATTTTAAACATACTCTTGATTAGTATATTTTAATCATCCAATCAATCTATGGACAATCAGGCTATTTGTCATATTAAAATGGGGAGTATCTGATATTTGTCGAAATAAGCGTATTCCAACAACCGTATGACAACTCGCTATCTATGCGTGATGCTCATCTTAATCTGCCGTAACGCTAACCAGTCAAACCAAGTGTCGATTCCACGAAAACGTAATCGTAATTCGGCTGGATATTCGACATAAAGCTGATCGATATGCTGAGGCAAGCCCTGTAATCCTTTGGACTTCAGCGGATATTTGATCAATTTATTTTGGAAGTAGCGCAAGCTATAGCGGATTTTTCTACGGTAATACAAGCGCAGATCGCGCCAAGATAATAGTGACAAAGCTTCGTAGTAAAAACGCGCAGGTTCACAAATATAGATACGGCGCATATCCCAGCTCTGGGTGGGATTTAAATCCCAATAAGCCAGCGCACCGATCAAGGAATCATCACCGATCAAACCGATGGGAAGACGCACATTGCCAGCGCGAAGCTGCGTAACAAAAGTACCTGACAAAGCATATAGATTGCCGCACAAGCCACCGTCCCGCAGTAACAATTCTTTATCTGCTACACCGATACCTTCTGCGGGTAAGGCCGCCGCAACATGTGCCTCTGGGTGATCCGTCAAAGCTTGCTCTAACATGTCCAGGGAATCAGGCAACAATTCGCAATCACCATCCAAAAAATAGTAATGCGTTGCTTGTGCATCTAGCTCGTGGATGAAGACATTCCAGGCATTGGATTTATCACCGACGTGGATCTCCTGCAAAGAACAGAATGGATTGTCCAACATGAATGCGCGAACCAGATCGCCCGTGTTGTCACTACTACCGTTATTCAAGACGATGCATCGATCGTCATTAGAGATGGCGCGCTTAACACTCGCCAGACAGGCAAGAATTTTTTGTGACTCATTATGTGCAAAGATCGCAATCATCTTTGTCTTTTTATTGTGTTCAATGAACATGTTAGGCCTTTGTCAGATAGTAAGCAATGCACAAAGCCAGGTCGGTCTTTTGAATACATCCAACCAGAAGATCATTCAGATTTGGTCCATCGCTTATTCAGAAAATGGCGCATAGGATTTTCAATCAAATAATATGAAGCGATACCGCAGAATATGGCCAGGCACACTGCAAGCCAAGTAGCTAAGCCATCTCTGTGATGTGCCAGATAAAAAACCTGTTGCCATAAATAGATTGAAAAAGACCACAAACCGATTTGCTTAAGTAAGGTCCATGACAGGATTTTTTTTACAATCGCCGGCGCAGTCGAAAGTGCGTTCAATGTGAATGCAAACAAGCCAACGCCGATAAAACCCCGGACAGGCAACGGTACTGACCGCCAGTAACATGCCAAGCCAAGCAATATCAAAGCGGGATAGACAAACACGGGTAAGGTCGGGATACGGACTCTCTGCAAACACAGCAGCAGCAAACCAGAGAATAAAATACCGAAAGCAGAAATTTCAGAATGCGCCCAGAGCTCGTACTCCAATTGACCGGGAGGGAAATGCTGCCAGTAGAGCACACCTAAAACAACTGATAGCAAGCTAACGCTGCCAATAGCGTAACGTACATCAATATATTTCTGACGCACTGCCACAGCAATGAGCGTCAGCAGAATATAAGTATGCTCTTCTACACTCAATGACCAGATATGCCCGAAAGGCATGATGGCATGGCCGACCTCTCCTGGAAAGTAATTATTGATGAAGAGACTCGCCATCAGCGTCTCGCTCCAGTTGATATTTTTTCCAGTCAAGAAAAAGTACAGCAAGACCAGAGCAAGAAATGCAAAGTGCGCTGGAAATATCCTTGAAATACGACGCTGATAAAAGGTTTTGATCGGTACATTTTTGATAAACAAAAGACGACACATCAAAAAACCAGAGAGGACAAAAAAGAAGTCGACGCCAACACGACCAAAATTGATACCGGGGATAGGAAAAAAATGACCGATCAGAAGAAATATAATCGCAAGGCCACGCCAACCATCCAGGTAATCCACATGCTGATCTGCCATTTGTCTTACCTTAGGTTGAAAGAACTAGTATCTGCGACGCAGGACTTGTTCAGCTATGCGGTGCAAGGTTTTCCAACGTGGAGAATGCAAGGCCTGAGCAGATGACTCAGAAATCACTGGTGATAAGCCACGAAAACCACGCATATTGAAGCTGCTTTTATTATTGGCCATAAACTCGCAATAACGGCGAAAACGCTTAATCATGATAGGGTCGGCATTATCACGATTGGCGTTCAATAACTCAAAATTATGCGACAAGATGACGAAGCTTTTACGCTGATAGTCGTAAGCCTGTTGCAATAAACCCTCCAGTTCCAGATTAGAACAGGCACCGAGTTGTGCATGTCTTGGTGCGCCAGTACCGTCGTTAAAGATCGTCATCGGATATTCAATCACACCAGCACATTCGACTGGATCGTTAAGGGTTTGTCCTGGCAAAACACCACTTTCAAGACCCATCATGCTGGCGTTATAGCTGCTATCAAATGGGATTTGATTCGCGGCTAGCGCGTGCAAGGTGTTCAGATCAAAACCAAAACTTCCTGCGCGGAACGCATTCACTCGTCCGCCGCCAGCCTGCTGGATTAACTCTATCCCTTTAGCAATCAGGGTCGTCTGCTCCTCCAGCGAGAACTGACGCATGAACTGGCGTTTATGTTCACTATTAATGAGTAAGACTTGCTTGGCCTCATCGACCCATTCTGGATGCATATGCAATTGCACTTCTTGCCCATGCTCCTGAATCAGTCCGATGATCTCTGCTAGCGGCTCTAATCCAAAACGAGTAGCAAACAGAGGCTCTACAAAGAACACTCCATACAAACCGTGATCGCGCAACTGTTGCAGCTTATAGCGCAGACCGTACTCGCCTTTGGCAGTACGACCGTACACATATTGCTGAAAGGCATGTGGAAACTTGGCGTCGATATTCTTCCAACCACCGCACCAGATTTCTACATCAACAGTAAAAAAAACATCTAACATAAATTGATCAGAGTAAATACAACGCCTTGCTTCAAACATCCGTTAATAATAGTTAACAGCGGCTAATAGTGACTAGATAAAAATCTACCATCACCGGCATAAACCTAATGCGATACTACTGGTGACTGATTCACTAACTTGTAAGAAAGTGTTACCCGATGTTCTTCACCTTATCGAACAATTGCTCCAACATCAATCCATCCATAAAGAACTTGGTCGCCCAATTAGGGTAACGATACGTCATATATCCACCGTTAATCGGATGAGAGCCCTTCATCGCGCCGCGCACATGCAGATCGTCAGTAATCAAATTTTGTATGCTCATATTGAAGCGATTAGCTTTTTTTGCATGTGCGATCAACGATGTCTCACCTGTGAGTTGCGCCAGGCGCAGCCAATTGATCGCCATTTGTGAATTACCGGTGACGCAGCTCCAAGTAACTGCCGTTTTCCATTCGGGCGTATAAAACGCATTCAACGCGCCATCTTCACGCTGCTGTACGGCGACTGCTTTTGCCATCTTCAGCGCACGGTCAATATAGTCAGGTCGCTCTGCCGCAACACCAACTTCCAAAATGCCGCGAATAGAATACGCGATCGTGTGCGTCAGTGCAGTCAAATCCGCATTGTCGGACAAACAGTTATCTGGCAACCAGCCATTGGCCTGAGCGCGTGCCAGCGTCCATTCGACGTTCGCAATTGCAGCTTCTAGATATCGGGTATTTCCAACTGCCTCATACGCACGCACCAGACCGAAAGCAGAGCGTGTGTTATAGCTATTCAATTTGGAAGTAGTAAAAGGCGATGGAAAACGACGCCATGCACCGTCCTCATCTTGTGCTGCAACCAGCCAATCAGCAGCGCGGTTCAATGCAATTCTATAACGGTCGTCACGAGTTTCCAGATACGCTTTTGCCCAACCGAATAAGGCTTGCCCGGTATTAAAAATCGTTGGCGCCACAATCTCTGCATCCATAGTACCTGCGCGGACACCACCATCAGGTAGTTGAATATCGCATTCCCATTCCGTCATCCGCCTGGCGGCCTCGGCGTAAATCGGCGCATTATAATATTTTGCGTAATCGTACAAAGTAGGAATAACATAGCCAGTCGTCTCGGGATAAGAAGCTAGCCATTTTTGCGCACGGATATCAAAACTATGAGCAACACCGTCATCCGCCGTCCCCAGTTGTGCTTGCAATAGCCAGTCGGCAGCTGCTTTTAAATGGGTTTCTATCGATTGGGTTGGAAATACACTCATGCCCAATTTATCTTTAACTAATTGCTTAATGTGATTCATTTTTCTTGTTTCTCTCTTTATTTCTTTGACTGATCCTAGTGCTCAACAACCGGCTGTCTTATCGAATCTGGCTCCGCCTCTGCTAATCAACGTCGTAGTCGCTGCAGAACCCGATCCAACATAAAATCGATCCAGGGCAAAGGGTCATCCCAGCGCCAATACGCATCGTAAATAGCCGAAGTACTAGAGCGTTCATCCGCTAACTTGCCGCCCTCTTCAAATGCCCAGCGATCAGATTGGGGATCGCGCCAGACTATCGGTGATGGCGGCTTGTTGATCTGCTGCGCCGGCAATCCGTTTTCATATAAAAATGCTGCAAGCGGTAAATTCACTCCATTCAGGGTAGCGACCTCCTCCTGAAAATCAGTGCGGGCAACCGTCGGCTCTATCATGTAGAACTTACCGTCACGCTCATCGCGCTTATATTCCATACTACCCATGCCGGTAAAACTGACCTGATCAAAAAAAGCTTTGGTCATTGCGGTCAACTCTTGATCGTATTCCCAGGCTGCTGTACAACTTGCGGTGCCACCAATTTTGACAGGCCATGAGCGTATTTTCCGGCCAGTGAATGAGGCGACTAACTCGCCATCTTTTCCCAGATACTGCAGACAAAAATAGATTTCGGAATCCTGTCCCTCGATCCATTCCTGCACCACCATATCCGCCAGAACCGGATGTATTTCAAGATACTGTTTTTTTAGTTCGTCCATAGAAAGCATCTTGTATGCTTTCTTAAACCGTGCACCATATTCGTAATTTTTCTCACTTGGCTTTAACACGCAAGGAAATTGTAATTTTTCTACCTGGATTAAATCATCTGGTCCCTCCAGACGAACGGTCTTGGGAATAGGTGCGTGATACGCTTCAGCGAGATCCTGAAAACCCTGCTTGTGCATCAATTGCATCAGACAGTCGTGTTCCGGCAAGCGGATGCGATAAGCAGCATCAATCTGACTGCGTAATTCTGATACTGTTTTGACGGTTTTTTCTTCCGTCAAAAATAGGGTCAACGGACTAGAAAAATTAACTGCAAACGCTATTAGTTGATCAATAAAATCTTGCCCTTCCAATACCGGAACAACGATTTTTTTTGCATATTTGGAGCGCATTGCCGGTGCTTTGGCGTCGGTATCCATTACCACCACAGGAATACCAGCAGCACCCAGGCTGCGCACAATGCCCAGCGCATTGACGCCACCGCCGATCACCACTGCTGGCATATCTGATTTGTACTTTAGAGGCATATTAGGATGAGGTTGAATGGCGAATAAACGGCCAGCGGTTCAATCGGTTTTCTGCGATGCCCAGATCCAGCATGGTCTGACGGATTTGCTCCAGACCTTTCCGGTCCAGATACACAATCCAGAAAAAATAGGTCAGCATACCGACCATGACTTCTACCGCCAATAAAACCGGAATGGAATGGATCAACGGCAAGGCAATCGTTCTGGCTAATAAAACCGTTATACCCATCACCGTTGTTCCCAACAATACTGGCCATAAATTACGGTAATAAGACAGCATGGACATGCCAGTGATTTTGCTCACGTCGCTCAGCAGTTTGATGGACAGCAGCGGGTACAGCACGACCCAGACGATTGACACGCCACGTAATCCATCCAGCAATGCGCCGACGATTACACCCGACAACATCACCACGCTGCACATCGCGGTATAGGCAGAGAGTTTTTTCGCATGTCCGGTACTTGTCAGCACTTGTGATAACAAGGGATCGACCGATTTGATCAGTCCCATTAAACACAGGGCACTAAATGGGATAAGTACATCTATCCAATCTGGGCCTAGTAATACCAAGATTAATTCACGCGAACAAACCAACATGCCGATCAGAGCAGGGTAAGTAAGATAAGCAACCCCCCGTGTCAATTTGAGAACCACTGATGATAATTCTGATAAATTATTTTGAAGTTTAGAAAATAAAGGCGAAGCAACGTTAATAACTAGTGTCATGACTTGCGCAGTAGGCAAGGTTGCAATTGAAAAAGCAACATCGTAAATACCTAGTGCTTTTGCTCCCAGCATTTTTCCTATAATTGCTTTATCGGCGTTAGTATATAAATACCAAAATATACGTGTGCTAGTGACATGTAAGCCGTAAATAACTAAATTACTTGCTTCTCGTATCCCATACTTACCTTTCGGTCTCCATGATGAAAGTATAAAAAATCCTAAACTAGTAACGATGCTGGAAAAAACACTAGCCCAGACTAGTGACCAAGCGCCTTGTCCCAGAAACGCAAGCACCAGACTGACGATACTTTGTATTAGTGTCGCAAGAATATTCACGCCTGCGATTGCTTTAAATTGCATCTCTTTGCGCAAAAAAGCCATCGGTACTGTGCTAAATGCACCGAAGATAAAACTACTCGCCAGCACGGAGATCATGGCTTGTAATTCCGGATGTGCATAAAACTGTGCAATGGGTCCACTGGCAGCCAGTGTGATCAAAAATAAAACGATACTCACTAAGATCGCGATAACGAAACAGCCATTGACTTCTGTTGTAGACAGCTTGGTTTTTTGAACGATGGCAGAACCGATTCCAACTTCATTTAAAAATCCGATGAAGCTAACTACGATCATCGCAATTGCCATCAAGCCATAATCAGCCGGACTTAGGATGCGTGCCAGTATCAAGGTCGTACTTAGCGAAATAACTTTCCCCAAAGCGCTGCCAAGGCCAAGGTGACCCATCGCTCTGATTGTTTTTGATCGCATTTCACTACTCATACGCAGATTCTTTTACTTTCATTGGTAACTGATTTCTGTTGATAATCAGATTGATTTTATTGACCTGGATAGCAACGTACAGACTGGCTAATGGTGCTCGGAAATAATGAAAGCAGAGTTACCGCTAGGCTCACTCGCCTCTGCAAAAATTTGCGCCAATTGCCGCGCACGGTGCTTACGAGAAGACGCCTGCACCACGCTATCATCTGCAAGATGCGCTTGTCCCAAACGAAGTTTTTTGATGAACGCTCTAAGTGCAAGCGTAATCGCCTCAGCCGAATTCATCTCGGCTAAATCATGGAATCCTGCTACCTTGAGTGCACTAGCTGTATCGCCTGCGGGATCAAGTAATCCAAAAATCGGTTTGCGTGCTCGGAAGTATTCGTAAATTTTTGCGGGAATCTGTCGATTAAAGGGCGTTCCCTGAAACAGCAATAAACCCTGTACCTGCAACATTTCCGCCAACGCTTCACGATAAGGAACTGGTGCCGCGACATGGACAATTCCTTCCAGACCGTATTGTTGTATTAAGTCCTGAAAATACGCATCATCGCCAGGCGCACGCAGAATCACCTGAAAATGCTCTGGGTCTATCTCGCCCTGTGATTTTAAGCTAGAGATTGCCGCAAAGAATGCGCTAGGATCACGTCCCTCCGTGTATAAAACACCACTGTGCAACAGGGTAATTTTATTATCAGGTATTAAAGTGACGCTCTTTGCTGCCTGCTTTGCTGCCAGCTCTGCTGCAGCAAAACCATCCTCGTCATAACCATTCTCAATCACCACAAACTTCCCTTTGGCAACATCAGGAAATCGCTGTTGGTACGACTGCATTGCGCTGCGGGTAGTGAACATCGCTTTGGTGCAATGGCGTATGGTTTGACGTTCTATCCATTGGTACATTTTTCTTTGTAATTTATTCTTAGGATATTCTGGCTGTAACATCGGATCACGGAAATCGGCAATCCATGGCAAACCCGTTAATCTCTGCAAACAAAGACCAATTAAGTGCGCAGTAGAAATGGGAAACGTAGACCAGATCACTTCTGGCCGGTAGCGTCGGATCAGCATCAATCCCACCGGAACTGCGGAAAATAACCACGAGATCCAGCGATCAGGCAGTGCTATGATTTCGGGATAACGTCCGGCAATACCAAGGTGCCGTTTAGCGTCCAGGGCGTAAGACCGTTTCACAATCGTGCCGGCTGGAAGCTGATTCACCTGAGAGGAATTTTTTTGTTCGTAGGCCATGGGATGGGCGGACAACACCATCGGTTCCCAGCCCCACTCAGGTAAATTGCGGGTAAAACTCAAGGTACGTTGTATGCCACTACTGGCCGATTGCGGCGGAAAATGAAAAGCGATCAGCAAAGCGCGTTTTTTTAATTCTTCAATATTGGTGTTACCGTGAGATCCAAAGCCAGCGAGCCAGCGTAACAGGCGCAACTGAAACATAAAAGGCGTCGTGTCCCAAGGACGGCTACGCGGAATCTGAAAAAAATTGTCGGTCTTGACCGCGGCACCCATCGCGGTACTGAACGCGGCGACATAACCGGCCTCTCTTACCATAGTCATATGACGACCATCGAAGTCTTTACCGACTTTGCCGTTGGGATACGCAAACAAGCGTAATGGCTTACCGATGATCTCCTCCAAAACCTTTTTGTTTTGAACAATTTCGTATCGGGCTACGTCATCTTCTAATTTAGTCAGGATGGGATGCGTGATCGTGTGACCACCAATTTCTACTCCGGAGTTAGAAAGATTGACTAGCATCTCGCGTGTCAACATCAATCCGGCACCGAGGTTATCACCCGCTAATTTTTCTAGCTTGCGAATGACATTGAGGCGTCCATCGGCTGACAAATATTTGGAATCATCGTTAATCTTTTTAACCAGTTGATGCCTGTCCTGCATCGTATGTACTTGATGGACGCCCATCGCAATATCACGTAAATCCAGCTCACCGTTTGGCACCCGGCGGATCGCCTCAATGATTCTGTCGTTCCACATATTGCCCTCACCCAAATAGGCGGTGGTGACAAAGATGGTGGCGGGCAAATTGAATTCCTGCAAGATCGGCAATGCCAAATCATGTGTCGACCGATAACCATCGTCAAAGCTGATACAAACTGCGCGCGGTGGAACACGGCCTTCCTTCAACGCGGTGATTGCATCGAATAAAGGCAGTACATTGAAATTTCTCGCCAATGCTTTCATCTGCCAATAAAACGTGCTGACATCCGGCTCGGATTCCAGCAAGGGATCAGCGTGTTCCAGTATCCGGTGGTAAGTAATGATGCACACTCGTCCCTCTGAACTGAGTTGTGCAATACGATTGCCGATGCTGCGAATAAATTGCGATGAGAGTAGGGCGTTCTGTTTGTGTGCAGCCATATAATTGCAGCCCCGTTATTCGAGCATATCGAGCATGGATCGTATTCTTGAAGCGAAAAGCCACATGTCAAACTGATGCGGCGTTCTCATTTTTGGACGATGATATAAAACCGTAATGTTACAATAAATGCATGAAAATTAATATTCAAGATTGTGTTTTATTAGGGCTTAGCTGGGATAATTTGCTGTTTTTGTTGAAGTAAAGGTTCTTGCTCTCTTTTTTCCTGATCTTTAATGACGGAGGGCAATATTTTGTATTCAAGGACGATCACGATGGCAAACAAAGCGTAAATCATATCGAAGTACGCAAAACTCAAAGCAGCGCCACCGACAGCGTAAGCAAAAATAGAGAGCCTCACCATTGTCGCCAGATTGAATAGCCAATCAGGCCCATTCGCCTCGCGGGTTTTTTTAGCGACTTTGCCTGCGTTGACAAAAGACAGTCCCAGAATCGACACAAAAATCAGCAAGCCGACAAATCCATGATCGCCTAGTACCTGAAAATAAATACTGTGTGCGGCACGAGATAAGAAGGGATTCGGTACCGCTGTTCCGGTATAAAAGAAGGGATAAAGATTGAAATCCTGGCTGAGTGAATACCAGACAATACCGTTCTCCAACGCTTTAAATCCGCCGCCAAACAGAGGATGCTGAGTAGCAAGAATAAACGAGAGCTTCCAGGCAATCACCCGCCCCATAAACGAGCCGTCTTCACTCGCATTACTGATGGTATCCATACGAGAGAACCATTCGGCAGGAATCAAACCTATCATCGCACTACCGATGCAGACAAATAAAATTGCGAATAAGACTTTGCGCTTGCTCTTGATGAACAGATAGCCACCAACAGATGCCAGCGCCACCATGCCGCCGCGCGAGCTGGTGCCAATAATCGCAGTAACGACTAGTACGATCAAACCTAGCAGACCGAACTTCAATATCCAAGATTTCTTGCCGTACTCACCTAGCAAATAAAAACAAATGGGAAGCAACATCGCCATCGCTAGTGCCAGCTCATTGCGGTCACCAAGTACGTGTCCAGCCATACCTTCGATATTGTGCGCGCCGCCGCTAGAAATGTATTTGAGCCCTTCAATACCGGCATAGAAACCGACTGAAAAAATCAGGCACCACAGAAAAAAATCCAGGTGAAGTTTTTTCTCCATGACCAGTATCACGAACAAGAACAGCGCCAATACTTTAGTCAGGCGTCCCCAGAAATCCCAGGTCACATCAGCGATGCCAATGCCAAACAAACTACTCAGCGTGGTCCAGATAAAAAATAAAATGACTAGTACGCCGACATTACCTAGTTTTACTTTGGGTTTTCGTTTAGAGACTAAATACACGCCGATAGTAGCGGCAGCAAATAGGAGGTTATAACGTAGCGTCGCAGCCATGCCGTAGACCCAGCCGTTGGGATTGAACAAGGCAGTCCAGATCCACAGGCCAAGACCGATAAAAGGTCGCTGCAAGATGACGTAAATGAGCAGCGGTAATACTGCGAGCAAAACAATATCACGCATGCGGTTCTCTATTCCTTGATATCAGTGACGGCAGCCTGTTCGGCTTGTTCGCGCGCTTGTTCTTGCTTATCTTGTCGGATTGCCCAAAAGCACAGATAAACCACAGCCACTAAATTCATAGCCCAAAGTGCACTTTCCACGACGTCTCCTGATGAATGGATGTTTGCTTTAATTCCTTGGTGCTGAATCACTTAGCACCGGATGGACGGGCAAACAACCGTAATTTAGTTCGAGGGGATTATGCCGATAAACACATACTCCCCCTATTTTTTATAAAATAAGTCTAATTGTCCAAATAATCTCTGGACGATTAAAATATACTCATTATGAGTATATTATTTAACTACCTAAACTTGACTGCTTTCTAGCCTGCAGAAGCACGTTCTAAAATCTGCCTGAATAATGTCAGTTGTCCTTGGGTAGTCGCTTCCCAACTAAAATGCTCAGCATAACGACGCGTCGCTGCCCGATCTGGATAATCGGACCGCAAGCGCTGGACGGCTTGCACCAAAGCAGTGGGCGTCCGCTCAGCCATCAACACTCCAGCTTCTGGCGCGGCGACTACTTCCGGCGTACCCCACACTGTGCTGGCCACAACTGGCGTACCGCATGCCATGGATTCCAGCAATACATTCGCCCAACCTTCGCGTTCAGACGCTAAGATCATAGCATCGGCAGCACCGTAGTATGTCCTTAACTCGTCTTGTTTTAAGGCGCCTAAAAATGTCACCCGGTCGGCAACTTTTAAATCGATTGCCTGTTGCTCCAGTGCCTGCCTGAGCATGCCATGGCCGGCGATCAACAAGCGCATATCTGGCAACAAAGGCATCGCACGGAGGATCAGCTCATGTCCTTTAACAGGTACAAGATGCCCAACTGTAAGCAAAGTGAAATGGTCTAAGCCTAGCGCCTTACGCGCCACGATCCTGTCGACAGGGCGGAACAATTGCAAATCAACACCATTGCGCAGAGAGACGATCTTCTTAGCATTGACACCCAAACGTACCAGCTCGTCTTTTAATGCATTGCAAACGGTAATGATGCCACCGACCTCTGCTGCGGCCTGCAAAATCATGTTGCGCGGCTTGGTAAAGCTAGGTAATAAAGTGATGTCAGATCCGCGTGCGGTAATCACAACTGGCTTATTAAAGTATTGACCTAACTTGCTGGCGGCTACGCCATCAGGATAAAAATAATGTGCGTCTATCAAATCAAAATCGTAGCCTTCATCGATCATCTTTGCGATACAAGGTTTTGCCGCGCGCACCAACATCTGAGGTGCGATGTTCATACCGATTTTTGGTGGCAAAAAGTAGCGAGGATGATCTACCGACATACCAAAACGGTTCTCATGCAGCGGCACTTTGGCAAAACTCGCATAGTCACCAAAATAGGCATTGGTACTTGGAAACCAAGGTACAGGTGCGACTACCCTGGTACTGACTTGACCGCTGGCAATCAAATGACGCAAACGAGTCTCGACAAAAATGCCGTGACCAGGGCGCTGTGCATTGGGAAATAAGGTACTAAAAGTCAATAACTGCATGCGTTTTCTGTCTTGCTCAAGCGGAGGCAGCCGACGCCTGCTGGAAATTATTTTGAAATGGGAGCTGATCCTGCGTTACCAAATTTGCCTGTTGCGAGTGATAGATATAGCGCATTACTTGATCTATTACTTGATCTATTACTTGATCTATTACTTGATCTATTACTTGATCTATTTCTTCCCTCAGCCAGACGGTTTGCTAAGTTTGCTGCGTTTACTTAGCTTTAATTTTAGTAGCAAATTATAAAGATATTTTCCGGTTCAGGTGCAATTATCTTGAGCCCATTTTTGTATCCCGCATGGTGCGAGTACAAGATAATTACACCAGAACGAACATATTTTTAATTATCGAGGTACCACCGCAAATTGGGGATTGGTGGAGTAATCAGGTTTGACCGAGCGATTCATAAAAATTTGCCAGGCGTTAGCGCCGCCTGTCACGCCAGAATCTACGCTGTATGCCAGCGCCGGTTGCATATTTGATGGAAAACCTTCTGTTCCGTTGGAGTACCCAGTCATCTCACCGACCTTTAATCCCAGGTTAGCCGCCATCGCAGCACTGCCGCAGGCCAAGGAGGTCAAAGTGCTTGGGCTGCTGGCTAAATAAGCCTGCCCGATCGTCGTGTAGTAACTACTGGTCGCGGTATCTCTGACATTCATCGAATAAATCGCGCCTAAAATCCAGCAATAGCTAGGGTCAGCCATACGACTGATAGGGAATTTCGCCTTCCATTGCAGTAACGGCGCTGCTTGTGTAAAGCCTAGTTCAGTTGCATGCCCTGCTGCCGAGGTGAAGAAATCATCCATCCAAGGCGCAATACCACGGTTGGCAACGCCTTGCGCATCGGGATACGCGGTTGAATAAGCGTCGAAAATTGCGCCCAGTGTATTTTTGGGATCACGGTTGTTGCTGTAACTGGCGTTATACCAATCTAGATTATTAGATAAAAATTGTGCGAATTGCGCTTTGAACGCATCTTTATCAGGCGTGATGTAAGCAGCCTCGGCAAGGGTACGTAAAATCCATGCCTGTCCGCGGACTGGCGTGCGGTTAAACAAACCTTTGATATTGTCGCGGTAACCGGGATTACTCTGAAACAGATTCCACATCGTCCAGAATTGCAATTCTTCCAGATGATAAAAATCACCTGTCACCAGATATGGCAAGTAAGAAAAAGAAGGTTCGTGATTAGAATCAGCAACATTCGGATTGGTGCAAACCCCGCCACAGATAGGAAATGCCTCTAGCTTCTTGGTAACTGGATTCATGGTGTCGCCTGAATTTCCCAGTACCGTCATGTAGGGATAATCCATCAAACTGATCGGCCTGTCGGTATTTTTATCGCGGTAATGCATGGACCAGCTACCTGCCAGATCAGCCGTACCTAAGGTCACGTTTTTTGCATCTTTATCCATGCTCAACAAATAATTTGCAGCCCAGCCGGGCACCAAACCGATATCAGGTCGCCCTCCCGGTCCTGGCATATAAGGTTGCGCAATGCCACTGCCCATAGGCTCAGTGACGACCCCAACAAATCGGCTACGCAACGTTGCAAAAGAGGCCGTGGAAAACACGATACTCTGATCATAGTTAGGTATCGCTTTGGTTTTAATTAAATACGCGGTGTTATGCTGCAGATGCACTTGCGGCTCTGCGCCCCACCAAACGACTTTGCGCCAGCGGGCATGGTGGTAATGCGTCAACGCGGACTTGGAATACACTGTCTGACCAGACACAAGAATTTGCGCATCATAGGTCAAATTTTGTGGTGCTGGCTCATAAGCCCAATTGTTTTCAATAGTGATATCGACCTTCGCCTTGCTCAAGCCGGTAAATGATCTGATGGCAAAACGTGCTGTGAGGTGCGGATGTGCGACGCCTTGCGCCGTTGTTAAAGGTGCAGAGACCACCCATTCATTGGCGATAGGTCCGGCTAGCCAAGTGATGTATTTACCACCGCGTAATAGCGCGTCGGCCGAGGCGGTATAGGTTTGCCCAGCTAAATTGACACTCACACTAGAAGTAAAGCCAGCATTAACTAAGCCAATCGGGTTGACGGCTACCGGAGCAGTTACAGCACCGCTTGTTTTGACTAAGCTCAATGCTTGTAATTGAGTAGGATTTTGCGCAGGCAATTTGGGGATAAGGACCGAGATAATCGCATGACGCAAAGAACCATCGGGGTGCGTCGCTTTTGCATCAACTTGGATAGGAACAGCAGTACCGTCACTCAACTTACCGGCAAGGATAGATGACGAAGGTACGTCACCGGGAGCAAACACCTGACCAAAAGTGACTGGCGTATTCGTCTGGTCTGTGCTGCCAGTATTTTGGAATTTAATATCCGTAATTATTTGCGACGAGGTGGTTGCCGTTGAACCAGTTTGGGAACCACTAGTCGTGTTGGAGGGGGCCGTTGTTGAGGCTGCTGCGTTGGCGCTATCTGCGGATGTGGATGGAGCGGACGAGGAGCCACCACATGCGGACAATAGCAGGCTGAAAAATGTGCAATGAAAGAGATAAATCTTTGACGCGAAGTTCGGTGATTTCATGATAATTCCAATGCACATGTTGAATAGCCTCCACAAGCAAGACTATTTATTAACCCATGTTAATGTATTTTAAGACGGATGTTTGATGAAAAAATGTAAGCGCGAGAAGAATGTGTTTTAGTAAATTGACGCAATTACACTAATACTTCTATCGCTTTAGGATGTCCCAAAAAATCGTAAGGACTTGCAGACAGACCATAAGCACCCGACTGGAACACGACAATATAATCGCCGATTTGCGTTTGTGGCAACATCATCTCGTCAGCAATGAGATCTAAAGGAGTACAAAGCGGACCCACTACCGACACTGTCTCTACTATCGTTGATGGTGAAAAATTTACCGTCGTAACGGGATAATTTTTGCGAATGACCTGGCCGAAATTTCCTGATGCGGCTAAATGATGGTTAAGGCCGCCATCAATCACCAGAAATATCTTACCGCGTGACAATTTACGATCAATCACTTTAGCGACATAGATGCCCGCCTCACCAACCAGATAACGTCCGAATTCCAATGCCACTCGAATATCGGGGAAAACCGAGCGTATTCTTTCCATGCAGCTGACTAAATGAACACCAATCGGCGCTATATCGAGCGGCAACTCTCCAGGGAAATAGGGAATACCAAATCCGCCGCCAAGATTGAGATGTCTTAGTGGTTTGCTGGCATGCTGCGCCAGAGCGATCGCTAGTTCAATGCTCTTGGTCTGCGCCTCCATGATGGCATCCGCTTTTAAGCTTTGTGAACCACTAAAAATATGGAAGCCAAACCAGTCTACGCAGTCTATATTTAGCGCTGCTATCCGCTGTAAAACTTGTGGCACTTGCTCGGCATCAATCCCGAACTGCTTGGCGCCCCCGCCCATTCTCATGCCAGAGGATTTAAGCTCAAAATCAGGATTGACCCGTATCATTACTTTGGCTTGTATCGTCAGGCGTTGTGCGAGCTGATGCAAACGCTCCAGCTCCCCCTCTGATTCAAGAATAATCATTGCGCCGGAGGCCAAGGCTTGACTTAGTTCGGCATCGGTCTTACCAGGACCCGCAAAACTAATATTGCCTGGTGATGTGCTGGTATCGAGAGCGCATTTCAGCTCACCGGCAGAAGCGACATCCAGACCATCGACTAAACCTGCCATATGTTGCACAACTGCTGGCATAGGATTGGCCTTGATGGAGTAATGCAGATAAATGTCTTTGGGCAAGGACTGGCGCAAATGCTGCACTCTTGCCGTTAGCAAGTCTCTGTCATACGCAAAAAATGGCGAGCTACCGATCCGCTGCGCCAGTCTTGGCAATGCGATCCCGCCAATTTGAAGACAACCATCTTTGGTAGCAAATTGAGTTTGGGATGCGTGCACAGGTTTCTTCATTTTATACAAGGCTTAGCGAAATCTAATTGGGGGCACAGAAGTAACAGAGAAAACTCTTATGTTGAATCATCTTGAGACAGCAAATATCCATATACTCCCCCTACTTTTTAAAGAATATGCCGTATAGACTAGGTTTATTATGGACACTCTATATATACTCATAGAGAGTATTTTTAAACCATACTATAAGTCAGGGCTGAAACCGATCTGCGAATCGCAATTGCAATGCCTTACGATCAATTTTCCCATTGGGATTTCTTGGCAACGCGGACGACTGAATTTCTATATGCGCTGGCACCATGTAGGAAGGCAAACGTCGTTGACACTCTTTGCGCAACACATCAGGATGCAAATCTACTCCCTCAGTATGGCTGGCAACCAGAATAATCGCTTGCCCGGTGACTGGGTGCGGCACGGCAAATACGGCAATCTCTGCCACTCCCTCGACCACATGCACGATGTCCTCGACTTCGGTAGGACTAATCCGGTAGCCAGAGACTTTGATCATCTCGTCCTGACGCCCGATAAAATACAGATAACCCTCCTTATCACGCCGCACTGTATCACCGGACCAGACTGCAATCTCGGGGAGAGGCAAGCCCGTAAGCTGCGCACTACTATGTTTGCCAAGCGGCTTAAAACGTTCAGCCGTTTTTTCCGGATCATTCCAATACCCCAGCGATACTAAGGGACCACGGTGTACCAACTCGCCCTCCTCTTCGGGCTGGCAATGCTGTCCGTCTTTGTTAATCACTAAAATCTCAGCATTAGGAATTGCGCGGCCAATAGAGTCAGGCCGATGATCAACCTCGGACGGTGGTAAATAAGTAGAGCGAAATGCCTCCGTTAAACCGTACATCAGATAAATCTTGATATCTGGCAGATGCGTACGCAAAGCATTCAGCGTCATTTTCGGCATCGCTCCGCCAGAATTGGTGAGATACCGCAAGGAGGTTTTTGCTGGCCATTTTTGTTGGCTGAGCTGGATCCATAGCGGTGGAACACCCGCCAAACCAGTAATTTTTTCTTCCTCAATCATATTGATAATATCGCGAGGAAAAAGATAATTCATTAAAACTACAGTAGCGCCGACAGCAAAACCCGTCGTGAGTTGACTCAATCCATAATCGAAACTCAGCGGCAAAGCAGCCAAAATTCTATCTTGCGGATGATTCTCTAAATAGCTGGTAACGCTGTTAGCGCCAACCAAGAGATTGCGATGAGACAACACCACGCCTTTGGGCTTACCTGTGCTACCGGAGGTGTAAAGAATCGCTGCCATATCACTGTCGATACAGCGATGCGGTAACAATGGTTGATTAGGTAGTTTTTGCGACTGCGATTTTGTCGGTGGCGTTTTCTCTGTCTGCTGTTGTGCTTTGGCGTTTTCTAATCCGATGTCCCAAGAAGCGATTTTAACTTGCGCAACATTCAAGGTAGATTCGCTCGCGCCAACAAGAAAGATCGTATGCAAATCAGGACATTGCACCAAAACCTGAGCAAGCGTGCTTAAGCGCTCCGCCGAAGTCACCAGGATTTTGACATTGCAATCACCCAGGATATGAGCGACTTGGTCGGGTTTCAGTAAAGGATTGATTGGCACAAAGGTCGCGCCAGCTGCAGATGCGCCGAATAAAGCTGGCACGACTTCCAAGCGCTTTTCCAGATAGACCGCCACACGCTCGCTGCGCTGTAAATCTGCTGATAAATATAGCTGAGCCGCGAGTTTTGTATAGTCTTCCAAATCAGCATAAGTCCAGCGCTGACCTTGATAGCACAACGCCTCTGCCATCGGCAACCGATGAGCGCTATGTTCAATTAACTCGTGAACGAGATCGACCATTGATAAATCATCTGTATATGCATTGGCATGTAGGGGTTTAAATACGTCAGTTGTACATGCTACTGGCATCTATTTAATCGCATGGCGATTCATTAAGTCATACAGAGTAGGTCGACTGATCCCCAACAATTCTGATGCTTTTGCGATGTTGCCATCGACTCGGGCGAGTGCTTTAACAACTGCTTTATGCTCGGCTTCTTCACGTATTTGACGCAAATTAATCGGCGCTTCCTCTACCGGCTCTGAAGATAATCCTAAATCGTCTGCAGTAATTTGAGGACCATCCGCCATAATAATCGCGCGTTTGATGCAGTTCTCCATCTCACGCACATTACCAGGCCAGGTGTGCGCCTCTATCATCGCTAACGCATCCTGACTAAAACTCAGACCCGGACGACCTTCTTTAGCATTAAATTTATTCTTGAAGTGATGCGCCAATAATGCGGCGTCACCGGCACGTGCAGCCAGAGGCGGAATATTGATCACGATTTCACTCAGACGATAATACAAATCTTCCCTAAACCGCCCAGTTGTTGTGAGCTCTTTTAAGTTCTGATGGGTCGCACAGACAATGCGTACATCTACCGGAATTTCTTTGTGCCCGCCGATACGTTCAACTACTCTCTCTTGTAAAAACCGTAGCAGCTTCGCCTGCAATGCCATCGGTAAATCACCAACTTCATCCAGAAAAAAAGTGCCTTCATTCGCCAGCTCAATTTTGCCTAGATTCTGCTTCACGGCACCAGTAAACGCGCCTTTTTCGTAACCGAATAATTCACTCTCCAGCAAATTCTCTGGAATTGCGGCGCAGTTGATCGCCATAAAACGCTTGTCTTGACGCGGACTCAGTTGATGCAATGCGCGCGCCAATACTTCTTTCCCGGTACCGCTGTCACCCAACAACATGACGGAAGCCGAGGATGGTGCTACTTTTTCTATACTACGACAAACCTTCATCATGCCTGGGTCACGGCTAATCACGCCAGACATCGGTGAGCTTGACTGCATTTGCAACATGCGGCGGTTATCTTGCTGAAGCGCATGTAAGTAGAATGCACGCTCGATCACTAAGCCAAGCATTTCTGGATCAAATGGTTTTTGATGAAAATCATAGGCACCCATCGCAATCGCCTTAACAGCGTTATCACGCTCCTGATTACCGGATAAAACAATTACTTTGGTATCTGGTGCCATCGATAAAATTTGCTGCAAAATGGCAAGACCTTCTGTTGCTCCATCTGGGTCTGGTGGCAATCCGAGGTCCATCGTAACAACGGCAGGCTCGTGGCGCCGCACCTGCGCTAATGCGCTTTCTCTATCACCTGCAACTACCACCTCATACGCATCAAAACTCCAGCGTAATTGTTTTTGTAGCCCAAGGTCATCTTCAATAATGAGCAGTTTTCTTTTCTCTTGGCTCACATTATTACCTTTTGTGTTTTAACATTTTGCGAAGCATTCGCTTGATCTGAAAAATGGCAAGGTAAGATCACTTTGAAACTGCTGCCGACCGATACACGGCTACTAATTTCAACTCGTCCGCCGAGCTCATCAATATATTCTTTGGTCTCGAAAACACCGATACCCATACCAGCTACTTTAGTTGACACAAATGGGCTGAAGAGTTTTTCACGGATAAATTCTTCCGACATCCCGACCCCTGTATCTTTTATCTCAATTACGGCAAAGTTGTTCTGTTTGCTTAGTACGATTGTTACTTCGCCGTCATTAGGTGTAGCCTCAATCGCATTTTGGATCAGGTGACCAATGACTCTTTCTAAACGCTCCCAATTAGCAAACACTTTTATTGCGCCACTACGTATATCTAATTTCGGCTTGGGCTGATATGGTGATTTAGATTCCACAGCCTTTTGTAATAAGTCATCCAAAACAACTACCGTTGCCTGATCTGCCGACGCCCCTCGACTTAACTTTTGCAGCAAGACTTTCATCTTCTGGACTGAGTGATCTATCGTATCAATCATGTCTTTTTGAAATTCGGGATTGTCCTTATGTTTTTCCGCATTCGATAACAATAGCGACAATTGCGCTACCAGATTTTTCAAGTCATGCACCATGAAGGTAGACATACGATTAAAAGACTCGAACTGTCTTGCAATCATTAAACCATTGGCCGATTCTTGCTGCGCCAGATAACTGGCGGCCTGAATCCCCGCAATTTTTAATAAATCCAATACTTCCCAATTCAACTTGATCTTACTGCGGGATTGGGCAAGAACAATAAAACCAAATAATTTACTATTGAAGATCAGCGGTAAAACTAGCCAAGCTCTCGGGTATTCTCGCAACCAGGTTGGAATAACGGTATCGTCATACGGATTGATGTGTTCGTCCGTACTTTGTAAGTCAATTACCCACTGCTTCTCTTCTAATAAACGGCAAAAAGCACTATCCAAAGGTTCGATAGACTCTCTTAAAGGCATATTCCAATGGCTGACCGGCTCACAATTTCCCGACTCTCGCCTGACGTATAAGGCACCGGCAGGACTCTCCACTAATTCCGCCAAAGCGCGAATCACCCGCTCATCCAAGTCTGTGCCACCAACAGAAAGCGTGCGGGTAAAACGCATCCACTCTTCTCGATAGTCGTAATTATAGTTGTAAAAATGCTTACTTATAAAAACTTTAAGCCAAGAACGTACAGATCCGGAAAAAAGTAAGACGACCAGCAAAATGACGGCCCCAAAAAGAAAGGCCACTTGCATGACCGTCCCCCAATTGCCACCAAAAAATCGGAGGTAATATCCTGCAGCAGCCATCGCTAACAAATAAAATGCCGCACCGAATAGCGTTGCAGAGTGAAACAACATTTTCCTGGATACTAATATTCCGAGTGACCATTTTGGATTGCGGGCAACAGAAATTGCAATCAAAGGAACACTAAGCGAGTTGACGATACCTCTGGCAGCCCAAATTTCTGGATTAACCGCGCGAAACAACATCGCATCGCTGTACAGATAAAAATCATAGGCAAACAAGCCGCCTATACCAAGGCAGGCAAATTTAATTCCCCATCGCCCTTGATCAGACATATTTCTAAAAAATTGCTCGACTAACAAAAGACCAATCACGGCCATGGCAACTCGGCCAAAAGTATCACTAGCGAGACGAATCTGTTCACGAAATACGCTCTCCGAGCTAGCGTGCACATAAATAGTGGCAACAAATAGCGTCACCAAAAATACCAAAATAAAACGTGAATAAGTTGTGGCTCGCGACCAGGAAAATACTTTAGGAGGAGCCTGTGGATTGAGTAATACGAGTAAAAATAAGATCCAGCTCGCTCCTCTAGCAACTTCTAAAGACTGCGAGAAAAGTGATAAAGGAATACCCGTTAAAGCATGATAAGCAAGAATGGCAGACGACCACGCAGTCAGCATGCAGGCAATTGTCAAGGACAGCCAATGAAGCCGGCCTCGCCATAAAGTCATCAAAACAATGGATAACAGTAAAAACGCTGATGCAGCGATGGTGTAACTAAGCGAAGCGACACTAATCAGCATCTAATCTACTTTCTTGAGGCGGGCGTGTTACCTAGCACCTTTGCCTAGCAAAACGACCTGTACTGTTTCCAACAAAATCAAAACATCTAAAAAAAGACTATTGTTTTTGACGTAATACAAATCATATTGCAGCTTTTGCAAAGAATCTTCTACCGAGGCTCCGTAGGCATATCTCACCTGAGCCATACCGGTAATACCTGGCTTAATGCTGTGCCGCAAATTATAAAAAGGAACATCTTTGCATAGCTGATCTACAAAGAAAGGCCTTTCAGGGCGAGGGCCAACAAAACTCATTTCGCCTTTCAAGACATTCAGTATTTGAGGTAATTCGTCAATGCGCAACTTGCGGATGATCTTACCGACTCTAGTAACACGTGGATCATTCGTTGTTGCCCATTGCGGATTACCAGCTCGCTCAGCATTCGTACCCATACTACGAAACTTCAAAACCATATAGGTTCTGCCGTCTTTCCCGACTCGCTCTTGCTTATAAAGGATGGGGCCACGATCTTCCAAATAAATAAGACAAGTAGTAATTAACATGACAGGCGACGCCAACAAGAAAATAATCGCACTGGCGAATAAATCAAAAATCTGTTTAATAATTCGCCGCAAAAAATTCTGATTAAATCCATCACCAAAGACGAGCCAGCCAGGCTGTAAAGACTCAACGCGAATTTGACATGCCTCGCGCTCAAAAAAGGCCGCAGCATCAATCACTCTCACGCCACTTAATTTGCACTCAAGCAAATCATCAATCGGAAATTGTGAGCCACGTCGATTTTGTACTGCAACCACAATTTCATCTGCATTATATTTTTCAGCAAGGGTACTTAAGCGAGTGTTCGCGGGGAAAAAATTGACATTAACAACCTGGCAATCTTCATCACTAACTGGCATAAAGCCTAATATTTCATATTCATGATGGGCTGAATTACTCAAAGCAAGTTCACAACACTCCTTTGCAATAGCGCCACTTCCAAGAAAGATAATCCTTGACCGTAAAACGCCAGATTGCGATGTCTTAAATATTAAAACTCGCGCCACCAAAATGCCGATAGCGGCAATAACCAACACAATACCCAGCATACCTCTGCCAATATACAAAGTCGGCAGCACATAAAATACTAAGGTAATGAGGATTAATGCCATGGCAAACGAAGGCATCAGACGAAGAAATGTATTACGAATACCCTCTCTAAAATTGATCTGATACATGCCCAATGCACTCATGCTAAATACGACTGCAAAGGCAAATACACAGGCAGTTTGAAAAAAACTATTAGACGAGGATGAAAACGGAAGTTCATGATCAACATCACGAATCATTGCTCCAAAATAAACTGATACCAGCGAAATGCTGAATTCAATCAAGAGCAAAATCGAAGTGATACGTGATACGTGGTGGTTGGCGATTCTGAACATCTATGCTCCACAGCCCAGCAACAAATTAATTGCAAAAAAAACATTATTCATATAGAGATTACTATATTTTTTGCAATTTTTACAGTGATTAATAAAAATGAAATATATTCTGCGCAGAATGCAACAGCCCAGAATATTTTTACCATTACTTAAGTAAAGACTGGTAAATGCAAAAAAGCTGCCTGATTACTATCAGGCAGCTTCCAACAAAAAAACTTGTTTTATATTATTTTGCTTTACGGCGCAGACTAGCCAGACCTGCCAAACCCAATCCCAACAAAGCGATAGATGCTGGCTCTGGAATTTTATTGGATCTGATTGGATCATTGATCAAACCGGTGAAGCATTGACCTGCGCTGATCTGTGCGCTTGTGCAAACACCCGAACCAGCATCAGCACCGTTGTCACTCAAAGTATATTTACCGTCAAAATCGTGTCCGAATTGAGCGTTTGTATTCCATGAGCTGTAAGCAGTTCCGCCAACAACATCACCGAAAAACGAACCCTTGCCGTCAGCTGGCAAGTTTGTAGAAGTCGCTTGCTGTACCAACGTTGATTGAGTTTCATCAGCTGTTGGATCAAATCCGCCAGCAACATTAACCAATTGCTTTCCTGCACCAAACACTACTTGCAAATAAGCTGGGCCGAGACCTGCAAACGCTGAATAGCTATTGAATCCTGTACGATCGTTTGGATTTGCGTTGAAATCGGAATCCAAAGCATTAATCTTTGTTGCAGAGCGATATACATCCAAATGGATCAATCCATCTGAAGTGCCGCCAGTCGCACCAATGTTGTAGATATTAAAACCGGATGCAGTTGAGACGATATTCAAATCTGCAATGCCGTAAATCATGTAATACAAATAACTACCATCAGACAAACCAGCAGCCCAGGATTTGCCGCCTGTACCCAAGATCTGAGTAATTGAGCCTACACCCCAAGTTGTTTCGTTGCTGCCAGCTGTTGTATTTGTTTCAGTTGTTAAACCGACCAATTTGATATTCAAATTGCCAGTAAGATCATCCAAAGTTGTTGCACCGGCTGACAATGATGCCAAGCCCAAGGATGTTGCTGCTATCCATTTTTTCATGTTCATATTAGTTCTCCACATTTGTTTAGGGCGCGGTTAATTGAGCGTCGACGTCATATAAGCAAATGCTGTGCCACTATTTACCGTTAATATATTCTCATAGGAGAACCCAGTACAAATATCGGTTTTAATGAAAAAAATCATCCTATATTTAGATCTGCTGTAAGAAAAATCGACAGCTTTAAAATGTAAATAAACAGGCTATTTGTCTATGGAGATGCCGCATGGAAATAGCTGTTATCTCTATTAATTACCTACCGGAACGTTAACTAAATTTCACCACTTATGCTTTGACATGTTATATGCTTGTGTGAGCTTAAAACAGTCAATTTTGCAAACATATTCGAGGACATTATTATGACTACCAGTTTTAATTATGATTATTTTGTAACTCGGAATAATGGCTATGTGGATCTGACGACCCAAAAAAAAATCAGCGAAACCACGATCTTGATTGCAGGTTGCGGCATTGGCAGTAGCGTCGCCGTTTGTGCCACGCGGATGGGGTTTTGCAACTTCGTCTTAGTCGATGGCGACGTCGTCGATGCGCATAATCTAAACCGACAATTTTATGATTTTGACGATATCGGCAAACCCAAAGTTGAGGCCTTGAAACGTCAAATTTTACGCATCAACCCTGAGGCTAAGGTTGAGGCGATTTATGCCTACTTAAATAAAGATAACACTGCAGATATCGTCAAAAAAGCTAATATCGTTTTTGATACTGTCGATTTTCTTGATCTCGAAGCAATCCTGAGTCTACATACGGCAGCCAAAGCATTTCACACAGAATTGTTCACGGCCCTGTCTATCGGATATGGCGCTGGAGTTCTTTATTTCCCCTCAGATTCTGGTATTTCATTGACCGATTTAATTGCGAATGACATTCAAGACAGTCAGGGTGAAGGGGATGCGAGTTATGCCAATGTTTTTGCGAAAATAATGAATCGAATTGGCGCTCATTTAGACAAACAAGTCGTGGAGCAGGTGGCAAAAGCGTTAACCATTATGGAAGATGGCAGACCTTGCCCGGCATCACAAATAGCGGTTGGTAGTTTTACGATTGCGGCGATGGCGGTATCGATGATGCATGACGTTATTGCTGGATTAAAAGTGCCAAGCGCACCGCAAATGGTGGTACACAGCTTTAGAAATAATCAAACTAAACTCATCAACATTACCGAGTAATTATTTTCGATTCTGGTCTATCGATAAGCTTAAAAATTAATCTGATTACTAAAATTAATCCGACTCAGATCACCTTCCTTGCTAGGTGCGACGCTTAGTTAGGCGCTGCCAGAAACTACCTAAAAAGGTAAAAAAAACGATCTTAAATGGAATAGGCTGGTCGTTAAACCATGCTGCTAAAAATTTATTTTCTCTTTGCAGACGCTCTTCCAATTCATTTAAATCAACGATAAATGGGGTAACAGGTCCGTAATAATCAGTTTGCGGTCCAATGGGTACAAACCTGAATCCCATCTTATCTAATGAACGTGCGAGTGACCTCTCCATTGCTGCATACCAAAAACGAATTCCATTTTGGCGGCTATACCGATACATTTCCCTATACAGGCCTAACAATAGTAATGGGCTATTGCCTCTGCGAGTCTTCCCGCCTTGGTGAGGTTTAATAGTTGCAGAGCTACCTTTTTCTAAAAAGTCTTTGGACACACCTTCCATTGAATCACCTCGACGTCGACGATGCGTCTTACGAACGACCAGGCGAGATATTTCTCCCGCGATCGCACGATCTGGCATTTCAAAAGTATCAAAAATACTGCAATGACTTTCAAACGGGTAATCTAGCGACGTGAGTGGCTGAACCAGTCTCACAGTCCCTACGATCTCATCTTCCATTGTGTAGGCTGCAAAATGGGTCGCACAATCATCATATTCATCGCTTTCAAGTCCATTTTGAAACTCCTCGGTTGGAAGAAATTGACACTCCAGGCAATAGACCTCGTATCGCAATTGAAAAATTTCTTTTAGCAATACTGATTCAATATTGCCTCGTAATTCCTTACGAAACTTAAAGTAAGGAACCAAAATATCTCGCTTGCCGAATATTCTCTCGATCAACATATTGCCTTCCGCTCTAAAGCTGATTTTTGCTTGCTCGATGCATCACGATGGGTGAAGAGGTTACTAAATTCCTTTGATATGGATGAGTCGTCTTTTGATAAAGACGATTTATTTTTTGAACATAATCATGTGTTTCTAAGTAAGGCGGTACGCCATGATATTTTTCTACCGCACCCTCGCCGGCGTTATAGGCCGCAGCAACGAGGGAAACATTACCTCTAAAATAGGCGAGCAACCAACGTAAATACGATAGCCCACCTTTAATATTGTCTTCTGCATCAAAAGCGTTTTTTACACTAAAACGTTGTGCGGTGTCGGGTGTAAGTTGCATCAAGCCTTGCGCATTTTTTTGCGATAGCGCCTTCTCGTTAAAACCGGATTCGACATAAATAATGGCAAGCGCAAAATTAGCATCAACCGAATAACGTGGTGCCAACTTTTGTACTAATTGGGCGATCTTTCCTTTGGGATAAACCGGGATAAACGTTTCTGCATTTTTAACGCTAGGGACTTCGACAACGACGTCAAAGCAAGGCGGCAACGAAGTCATTTCTGTAACGACGATCGTACCGAGCATTTGCTTCGCTTGCGGATGTCCTTGCTCAGCAGCGATCTGAAAAAGTTGCTGGGCAATTGCATCATTTCTAGGCACACCTCGACCATTTACATACATCCAACCCATCGCATATTGAGCTTCTGCATAACCCGCTTTGGCGGCTACGCAGTAAAGTTCTAAGGCATGTGGATAATCACGAGGAACCCCTTCGGCGTGTTCAAATTGTGCAGCCAAACGTGTCAGCTCAATTAATTTCGCTTTATCTACATCACTGACTGACGCAGCAATATCAATGCTCTGGTCTGCTAATACGGGAGTATTAATCGCACTTAAAGCCAGCGCGGCAATTAGCAAACGAAGGGGTCTGAACATAGATTGTGTTTATCGCGTTCTCTGTCGCACGCTCTGAACGGGCAGACTCTGTTTCGCTCATGGAATAGCGATTAAACAGCTTGAGAATGTCGATACCTTTTGTGATTATTTTAATTTAGATAGTACAGAGAATTGACGGCCAATAAGTATCAAAGATGCAACTAATGTGGTTTTATTGTTTACTCTTATTTAGGAATAATTTGGAATTGATCAGAGCTCTATATTGCCAGCCAGAGATTAAAGAGATAATGGTTTGCGTTGAGAGAAATTTGATATAAAACCTGTACTAACCCATTGATATTAGAGCGTTAATCCATCGATCTTTAAATAATCAATGCCAATGAATTTACTATACTCCCCTAGTATTTTTTAAAAATACCTCTAATGACCAGACTTTATATGGACGATATAAAAATACTCGCTGGTAGTATAATTTAAGAACAATTCCTAGGTGGCAACTGCGAGGCATTCATAGGTAAAAAACTTACGCGGATCTCGCTTGCTCTTCTTCTATCTGAGCAACTGATAAAGCAAATGATATATCTTCAAAATCACGCACCTCTATCCTTTTTAGGAGAGATGAATGCCTTATGCAATAAGTGCCGGATAAGCAACAGTGGCGGCATTCGCAACCAGTTGGCACGAATATAAAGTAGTGATCTTGCCAAGCTAGTGAAACCATCATCACAACTACGATGCAGAGGCAATAAAGCGCGACAAAAAAGACTGTCCATCAATGCCAACATCCACTTATTTGGCGCACCAACGTTAGCACTCTCATACACGCCAGCCGGTATGTCTGTATGCAAAAATATACGTGCATATCTGAGGGCGTAAAAAAGTGGCCTGGTTAACTCCAATTCCACCGCACGAGGCACCAGCGCATTCCAGAACTCAGCAGAGCGACCGAAATGTGCCATCAGCTTATGAATATCCAGCAAGTCTCTTAAGCCGTGATGAAATTCACCCTCATAGAACAAATGCACCATGCTGTGCAACACCATGTCAACTGGTGCCAAGGTAAAGACCTGATCGTTTCCGCGAACGGGAATTGTGGCTCGTAGCAGTTTTTTTGAATCCGGGTGCACCGCGGCAGTCTCCGGCAAAATCGCGTGATGCAAGTCCACCACGGTCATGCGTTTAACATGTTGCATCGGAGGCAATTCATGCATCCAATTACGGTAATAGCGCTGATCATATTCATCATGATGAGCCGACTCCCAGCCGTGCATCATCATTGCCGCCTCCACCGCACCCAACTTTTCTTTTGGCACAATCAGATCAATATCGGAGAACAGCCGCCCCTTTGAAGAAGGTAAATCGGCTAGCACATAGGCAGCGCCTTTTAACAATACAACTGGCGTACCAGTGTCTTCAAAAGCCTTAACAATCAGGTACACCTCCCAACGCACCGCTTGTTGATGTTTGTCAGCGATCCGATCTGCCCAGATCAGATGCTGAAGTGCTGGTGGCGGGACAACATCTAAAGCGTGAGCGTCGCGCAGCTGGACGTACAAACTGCCTAGCATATTGGCTGCACGCGCTTGGCGAATCAACAAATCCCAATCCTGAAGTTGGTACGTACTGACGATCATTGGCTGTTGCAGCGCGGCCACTAATAGCTGTCGTCTGTTCGCAAATTGTTGGCTTGAGTAGCTTTGCGTACTCATATTTTTGCGAGCGCCAAAGAGGAGAAAAAGTCCATCGCCTCATCTAAAGAGCTATATGTCAGCTCACAAGAATCTGCACTGTCAATTACATTCGCCAGCGAATGAAAACCGGCACTCCCTAATAGACTGTAGTTAAAAGCGTTATCAGCAACCCGCATAAATGCACGAGCTTTGGAGATATTTTCTACCTTGAGTTTTGTATCTGCTTGGTATTTAGGGAAAATAATCCAGGCCGGCTTCGCGGTCTCCTTATCCCGCTGGACGCTATCTTTTGACGGTTTTAAGTGTGCAACCGTGCCCTTAATCGTATCGTGGACAGGAATACTAAAAACAGCCTCGGGGATATATTTTCTGATCACATCAATCGACTGATTTTTCAAGCTCACTGGGCGTGGTAAAGGTGCGATCAAACCATCGCTCAGCCGTATCAGAGTCAACTCATCCGACAGCAAACGCCAACCGCGATGAATTAAAGCAGCGCACAAAGTACTTTTGCCCGATCCCGGCGGTGCGGGAAGAATCGCGGCATAGCCGTTACGCTCCACCACTGCAGCATGAATAATCAAGTAACTTTGTGCATGGCTGGAAACGCACCAGTTCAACCCCCATTCCAGCATGGGGAAAGCTTGCTGGTATGGCAAAGGCTTGAAGGGTAAATTACCATCACACTCAAACAAAACTTGGGGGCGAATCCAGCGTCTAAGACCGGACGGAGCCGAGAGGCGGACATGAAAATCCGCAAAACGATCGTCAGCGATCATATAGTCTGCATACATCTTCGCAATACCCTTGATCGCGGCAGGAATAGTCGTTTGGATATTCACCACAAAAGAACCTGTCTGCAAATACAGGCCTTGCTTAAGGTGATGAGAGAGTACGGTGGGAGTGAAATCAGACAGCTTCAAATTAGACACGCTCTATTAAAGAAAGAGCATGCAAACTGATGAGAACATCTCGTACATACCGAACCAAGTCATCATCAATTTCAACATTCCATACATCAGCCAGGATTGCCGCAAGAGACTTTGCATCTCCTGGGGACTGTTGCAGTTTTTCCAATATTTGTCCGGCAGCGTGATCTAATAAATGAGTAGCACCTGATAAGGCATTAAAAACGACAACCTCGTCACCCCAATTGTGAGAATTACTAGCGGTGCTTACAAGCACTCTCCATTCCATATTGCTTAATTACTCCAGAGCATCGCGTGTTTTCAAAAACCACTAAAAAGCTTAAACCCACGTAGCTTTTAAGTACGTGACGATTTGTGCTGCATTCCAATATACGCCAGGCGAAGGAGAGAAACGTCCCTGGCTTTGCCATTGCGTGAACATCTGGCGAATCTTATCGGTCGTCAAAAATGGCGTCCAATGGCTCGCTGAGTTCAGATATGCGGCCATTAAATACATGCCGATATAGTAATTTGCATTATCAAAAGAGAGTCCCGCGACCAAATCGGAACAGGTCACACCATAATATTTGGATGATTTTGAGCAGTCAGTAAATACTTGCTGGAACTTTGTGCCGTTGTTCTTTTTGTCAGGATTATCATGCTTTAAGTTTGCTGGCCAGTTTGTTGTACCCGCCCAGTAACAAGGAGAACATGCATAATTTGATTGAGGAACGCCGCGGTGGCTTTGATTACCTGATTGAAAGCCAGAAGGTGACTGCGTAGTACAGGCGAGCACAGGGCGACTGGCCATTGTCATCAGCACGCCAGTGGTCGCCAGACCCGCTTTGGTGAACCTTCGGCGAGATTCGCCTGAAAACTCAGTCGGAGATACAGAATGGCGATCCTTGCCATCTGCCAAAGATCGTCCGTCTTTCCCTGAGCCGTGATTTTCTTCTATATTCATGACGCTCTCCGTCCTGCATTATGATTTACGTTAAGCAGCATCTAATTTAATTTGATTTTTAATAATGCGCAGCAATTGCTTCACTAAAGCAAAATACATTCCATATTGGAATTAAAATAATTTCTTACTTAGAATCAAATACTTAAAATAATTTAATTAAATAAAAAAACAAGTAATTCTTTTTGCAAACCAAACCGTAAAAATTCTCGACAAGGATATAACTTAAATAAAGTTCAACACTTGAATTAGCGATTCCGAATTTTTATTGTGCAAAAAATATGTATTTTGCTTTTTTTGAAAGGCCCTCTAGTTTCTACGATTTTAAGAAAAAAATCCATTCAATGGATACAAATACCAACGTATTAATTATCTAAATTGCACTTATTTTTAAATAAAATCGCACAGATTGCACGGTCAAATATAATCATTAAAATTTACCTGTTTCAACAATCTTCTCAATTAATGGCCGCTATAAAACATAGTTCGTGCCTTTGGATCCCTAATGCAATCTTTAGAAGAAGTAAAAAACTTATTAGCGGATGTCTTACATCTTGGCCCACAGAAAGAAACCTTAATGGCAGAGTCAATTTTGCTCGGTGGATTAGCAGAATTAGACTCCATGGCTGTCATCAATGTGATTACTGCGTTGGAGGAGCATTTTGGCATTACGATCGACGATGACGAAATTAATGGCAAAACCTTTGAAACTCTGGGCAGTCTCTCTGCATTTGTCGATAGCAAATTAAATTAATGTCCGAGACCAGCACATCACCGGCACCGGCTGAAGCTTTTTTTCAGGGCGCAGCAACAGGTCAACGATTTTGTTTGTACTATCCGCCGGTAAATCCCGCCACTTGTCGCGGCGGTATTATCTATATTGCTGCTTTTGCAGAAGAAATGAACAAAGCACGACGCATGGCGGCAATCCAGGCGCGTAGTTTGGTCGGTTGTGGCTACGGCGTCTTAGTTATTGATTTATATGGCTGCGGCGACAGTAGCGGTGAACTGAAGAGTGCAGATTGGGATATCTGGAAAGCCGACGTCTTGCTGGCAATTAAAGTGCTGCGAGAAAAAATTAATGCTCCAGTCAGCTTATGGGGACTGCGATTAGGGGCGCTGATGGCGCTGGACATTGCAAGAGAACCTTCCCAACAGTTGGAAAAAATCATCTTATGGCAACCTGTTTTGCAAGCTTCATCTTATTTAAATCAATTCTTCCGCTTACGTTTAGCAAGCGACATGCTAGGTAAAAAGGAGGACGCTGTAACGAATAAGTCCGTTCGACAAATGTTAGAAGAAGGGCAAACTGTAGAAGTTGCTGGCTACGAAATAAGTCCGTGCTTAGTGCAAAGCATTGATCATCTTGATGCCGCATGCTGGCACGACTTCTCTGCACAATTACATTGGTTCGAATGTGTAAGCGAGGACAATCAGCCAATATCACCAATTAGAAAAAAACTGATGACATACTGGCTAGACTCAGGTGTCGATCTTCATGTCCATAGCGTCAAAAGTATCGCATTTTGGACTACTCAAGACATTGCTGTTTCCCATGAATTGCTCACTGCTACGACGAATATTTTTAAAGACTCATTAATATGAGATCGCAAGAGATGACATCTGACGTTTTACAAGAACAGGCCGTTAGCTTCAAAGTAAAAGGGGCATGTTTGTATGGCGTAATAAGTACGCCTGCGCAAGCCTCTCCACGCGGTGTTTTGTTTATCGTTGGTGGTCCTCAATATAGAGCAGGAAGCCATCGCCAATTTACCTTATTAGCCCGCGATTTGGCTGCAAATGGTTATAGCGCGATGCGCTTCGATTACCGTGGCATGGGCGACAGCGAAGGCGAATCTCTGCATTTCTCCGAAACGACAGAAGATATAAAAGCGGCATTAGACTACTTCTTTAAAACGCAAACCCATTTACAAGAAGTCGTACTGTGGGGGCTGTGCGATGCAGCGTCAGCTGCCCTGTTTTATGCACATCAAGATCAACGGATAACAGGGCTAATTTTGCTCAACCCCTGGGTCAGAACTGAGGCTGGAATTGCAAAAACGTATCTAAAACATTACTACGTCCAAAGACTATTCACAGCAGAATTCTGGAAAAAAATGTTGCTGGGTAAAGTTAGATTTTTTACGTCGGCTAAATCATTGGTGATGCAATTGCGCCAGGCAGTAACAAGTAAGAACGTACATTCAGATTCTGAAGAACAACTTGGCTTGCCCGAAAAAATGTTATCTGGGTTACAGCGCTTTAAAGGCAAGACATGTATTATTTTGAGTGAAAACGATCTGACCGCGCAAGAGTTCTCTGATCTGGTTTCCAGCTCTGCTGATTGGAAAAAATTACTCACGTCACCACGACTGAAACAACTTACGCTAGCTGGTGCCAATCACACCTTTTCGCAGAGAAAATGGCGGGAACAAGTAGCTAGCTGGACAACAGAATGGCTTAAAAGCTGGTAAATCTAAAAAATGAATCTTGAAGAATCAATACTGACGAATGAATATTAATGAATGAATACTAACGACACAGCCCGCGCTAAGCTCAATTCAGAAACCGCACAATTCCCCTGGACAGAGTTATTACGTTACTTCGCAGCAGGCGATGTGATTATGGTTGCCGACCAACATGATCTGGTCGAAGTTGGGCTCCAAATATCGATGGATAATAAATCTCTGGTTCAGCAATGGCTAGACGAAGGAACCATTAGTAAAGTCAGTGATTTACAAGCACAAGCCTGGCTTGAGAGTGACGCGCATTTATGGACAGTGGTCGTTAAACCCTGGATATTGGTGCAGCAAAGGGAAAGCGATTAATCACTTTGACGATTCAGGCTAAATTTGCTCCAAGTTTTAACGATGTTAGTAGCGAACTGCACTCAGATATAATGCGCCGTATGAGTAAAAGCCTTGCCTGCACCGAAGTCTCTGCAGGACGCTAAAAATATACTCCTTCCTGTTTTAATTAACTCCTGTGAAACCTCTCTCTAATTTAATGCTCATGAAAAAGAATTCATCTCTCCTCTTGGCAAGCTTGGTTCTGGCACTCGGTTATGGCGCATTGCCATTAACTGCCACTACAGCCTATGCTCAAACTGAAGCGGCAACTCCAGAAAAAGCAGAAACTGTACGTCCTGAAATGGGCAAACCACTCAATGAAATTCAAGAATTACTGAACAACAAACAATTTCCGCAAGCTTTAGAAAAAATTAACGCGCTGGATGCGTTTGAAAAGAAAACGCCTTATGAGGCATTTGCCATTGATCGCATGCGTGCAGTCGTTGCATCAGGTACCAACAACACTGACATGCTGGCGAGCTCATTTGAAGGCATGCTTAAAACTAATTTTTTAAAAACGCCGGAGCAACTTCGTCTGATCGAAGCCATGGCAGGAACTTATTTCAATGAAAAGAAATACGATCTGGCAAAAAAATGGGCATTGCGTTACTTAGAAAAAGACAATAGCAGCCAGCCAGTACATACCCTGTTAGCCCGCTCCATGTACTTGCAAAATGATTTTGCAGGTGCGGCAACTGAGCTGAAGCAATTGTTGAAGGCCGACGAAGATGCTAAACGAACACCAAATAATGACAATCTGCGACTCTTGGGCAATTGCTATCAGCAGCTAAAAGACAACGCAGGCTACATTACCGTTTTAGAGGCGCTGGTCACTTACTATCCTAAAAAAGAATACTGGGGTGATTTGATCTACCGCGTAGAACGTAAGCCAGGATTCTCGGATCGTTTGCGTCTGGATTTATACCGTCTTCTGTTAAAGACAGACAATATCGAAGACGCCGCACAATTTGTTGAAATGGCTGAACTCGCTCTGCTTGCAGGTTTGCCGCTAGAGGCACAAAAAGCTGTGGATGCAGGCTATGCCGCGAACATCTTGGGACAAGGCAAAGATGCAGCTAAGCACAAAGTATTGCGCGACAAAGTCAACAAACAAGCGGCTGATGATGCCAAAACTCTTGATGCCGGCGAAGCAGCAGCCAAGTCATCTAAAAATGGTACCGGCATGGTCAACATGGGTTACAACTTCGCTATCCATAATCAATACGACAAAGGTATTGCGTTGATCAATGACGGTATCGCTAAAGGCGGCTTAAAAGCACCCGAAGAAGCCAAGCTGCACTTAGGCCTGGCCTATTTGCAATCCGGCGATAAAGTAAAAGCAGCTGAAGTTTTTAAAACGATCCAAGGCAGTGATGGCACCGCTGATCTGGCTAAATTATGGATGTTGATGAAATAAACTAATTAGCTTGCAAAATGCTGGTTTGACTTTGCTGGTTTGACTCTGATCACCTGATTCGGGCGGTCAGAAATTCCAGTAACAACGGGTCTGAAAATCAAAAGGGATGTGCAAACAATGCGCATCCCTTTTTCTATCCGGGATCAGATTAGACCTTCGGGTATAAGCTTACTTTTAAGACTCAATTCTTTGAGTTATTCCATATACCCACTATAGTATATTTTATTTGTCCATATAATCATTGGACTATAGGGTATTTTCTATATATTTTTGCGGGAGTATATTAATTCGACTAAACCACTGAGCTAAAAATATCTGCTTAAAACTCTCCCCAAAAAAAAGGCACCTCCGAAAAGGTGCCCATTAAATCAGTCACATGCGCTCTAAACATGCACTGAAGATACTACCCCGAGAAAAACTTTACCTCTGATGCGAGAACCGACAACCTGGCTCTCGCATCGATACTCATATAACGGTACCAATTAAGAATGGTAAGCGGATTCACCGTGGCTGGTGATGTCCAAACCTTCGCGCTCTTCATCTTCAGGCACACGCAGACCGATGACCAGATCAACTAATTTGTAAGCGATCAGAGAAACGATACCGGACCACAGTATTGTCGTACCAACTGCCGTTGCCTGGATTTGAACCTGACCAATGATGGAGTAGGCATCAGTAGACATTTTGTTGGTGACGTAGTCCATGATGCCCTGACCACCAAGAGCAGGTGATGCAAACACACCTGTCAACAAAGCACCCAAAATACCACCGACGCCATGCACACCAAACACGTCCAATGAATCATCTGCACCCAGCAAGCGTTTCAGGCCATTGACGCCCCACAGGCAAATCACACCTGCCAGCAAACCAATGATCAAGGCACCCATAGGACCGACGAAACCACAAGCTGGTGTAATCGCAACCAGACCTGCGACCGCACCGGAAGCACCACCCAGCATAGATGGCTTACCTTTAGACATCCACTCACCGAAAACCCAGGAAACAGTCGCAGCAGCAGTAGCCAGCAAGGTATTGATGAAAGCCAATGCAGCGACATCGCCTGCTTCTAAAGCAGAACCTGCATTGAAACCAAACCAGCCCACCCACAATAATGACGCACCGATCATGGTCATTGTCAGGGAGTGTGGTGCCATCGATTCTTTACCGTAACCAACACGCTTGCCAATCAAATAAGCACCGACCAAACCTGCAACCGCAGCGTTGATGTGAACGACAGTACCGCCAGCGAAGTCTAACGCACCTTTTTGCTGCAAAAATCCACCTTTCAACAACTCGGTTGCGCCAGTAGCCGCATCTTTAATCGCATCAGGGCCAGTCCAGAACCAGACCATATGCGCGATCGGCAAGTAACTGAAAGTAAACCACAATACGATAAACAGCAGAACGGCGGTGAACTTAGCACGCTCAGCAAATGCGCCGATGATCAGACCGCATGTAATCGCTGCAAATGTCGCTTGGAAAGCCACATAGACAAACTCAGGAATCACAACACCTTTACTGAAAGTTGCCGCAGTAGAGAAAGTTGCTTTAGCCGGATCCCAAATACCGTTGAGGAAAAGGCGATCAAACGAGCCAATAAATTTGCCACCTTCTGTGAATGCCAATGAGTAGCCGTAAATGCACCACAGCACGATAATCACTGCAAAAATCATGAAGACCTGCATTAAGATTGACAGCATATTTTTAGAACGAACCAAGCCGCCGTAGAACAAAGCCAAGCCTGGAATTGTCATCAAAATGACTAACAAAGTAGATACCATCATCCAGGCAGTATCGCCCTTGTTGGCAACAGGTGCAGGTGCTGCAACAGCGCCAGAAGCGGCTGTAGCATCTGTCGCCGCTGCCGGTGCTACTGGTGCCACGGCAGCACTGGCCGCTGCGGATGCCATTTCAGCAGGCACTGATGCAACGGCTGGCGCAGTAACAGCAGCAGTAGAAGCTGGTGCATCCACTTTGGCAGATGCTTCATCGGCTGCGATTGCCGACGATGCAAAGCCAACGGACAGGAACAAGGCGCTAGTTATCAACGCTTTGCAGAATGTTTTTTTCATGTGTGATCTCCCTGATTCCACGATATCGGTCACAGTGCGTCGTTGCCGGTTTCACCGGTACGAATACGCACAACTTGTTGCAAGTCATAGACAAAAATTTTGCCGTCACCGATTTTCCCGGTACGAGCAGCAGTCTCTATCGCTTCAATAGCACGATCAACAATCGCATCATCTACCGCAGCTTCAATTTTTGTCTTAGGCAAAAAATCGACGACATATTCAGCACCGCGATACAACTCGGTATGCCCTTTTTGACGTCCGAAACCCTTGACTTCAGTGACTGTAATCCCTTGCACACCAATAGCAGACAGTGCTTCTCGCACCTCGTCTAGCTTAAAGGGTTTAATAATGGCGGTAATCAGTTTCATGCTGACCTCTATTTAATAAATGTTTTAGAACGACTTCAGTGCGGAGAAAACTACGCTTGTCTTACCGGTAAATTTGCCGGCAGGAGTAAAGTACAATTTTTCGTCAGCGTTAGTTCCGATAGCGGCAAGGCTAAAAGTAACGCCTACAAATTCTTTAGTCACACCGATTTTCCAATCTGTGTAGGAAGAAGCACTATTGTTTTTGACTGTTTGGTGGCCTGCGTGCAAATTCAGTGTGTAACCAGATTCTGGTACGACTTCTACGTTGGCACCGATATCAAGATAACCGCTGTTTTTACTATCGACGAAACCGAAAAGATTCGTCACAGAGTGTGAATATTTTGCATAGACCGGACCGTAGCCAACTTGACCATAGATTTCCGTCGTGTTTGCATTTGCAAAACCTGGCACGCTACCTAGTCCGTTGGATGGATATACGTAGGAGAGAAAACCAACATCATAAGAAACGTCTTTAACGATTTCGCCACGTTTGCCACCATAGATATCCCACTCGATATTGCCGTCACCACCAGCATCTTTAGTCCATTTGATCGTTGATAACCAAGTACCAGCGTAAAAACCTGTTGGGTTATGTGTATAGTCAGCACCGCCTTGTAAAGCGGGATTTAGACGAGATTGCGAAATGCCGCGATAGCGGTAATCGCTTACACCACCAATATTGAAACTAACTTCGTTGTCCGGCTTAGCATCTTCTGCATGGGCTAAACTCGCGCCAAATGAGGCTGCTACTGCGACTGCTAATAATAATTTTTTCATCGTACTTTCCCATTTTTAGTTATGTTACGGTTTAAAAAACTTTTATCATTCGTACCATTAGCAGGAGTCGTGCCAAGTCTGGATTTAAACAAAATAAAATTTGCTAATTTGATGAATCATCCGCAGCAAACATCGTAAAAATTCATATTAGAGGGAGCATCTAAGTTCATAGATGTGTTTGTTACGTTATGATTTCACTCTGCTTAGCGTATAGTTAGGTATTAAATAGGCAATACAATTCTGGACATCAAGAAAAATGCACCAATACTTGGCGCCATAAAATTACACACCTAAATTAACTGCACTAATTTTGTGCATAAAAATCGACCAATAGGAAATCAATATGAACAAGCAAGATTTTTTTAGTGATATTCAAACCAAAATTAACCAGGTGTTAGAAAATTCACCAGCCAAAGACATTGAAAAAAATGTCAAAGCGATGATGAGTCAGGGTTTCTCCAAACTGGATTTGGTTACCCGGGAAGAATTTGATATCCAGGCGCAAGTCCTGGCAAAAACCCGTGCCAAGTTAGAGGCATTAGAAGCGCGCATCGCTGCGCTAGAAGTACCGGCCGATAAAACTTAAACACTAAGCTCAAACAATAATGTCACTCGCCGTACTGAAAAGCCGTGCCCTTACCGGGATGGAAGCACCAGAGGTCACTGTGGAGGTGCATCTGGCAAATGGTCTTCCCTCGTTTACGATTGTGGGTTTGCCCGAAACTGAGGTCAAAGAATCTAAAGATCGCGTCAGAGCGGCTTTGCAAAATGCGCGGTTTGATTTCCCTACCAAGCGCATCACTGTCAATCTGGCACCCGCAGATTTACCTAAAGTATGAACAATATTTTTATTTGAGAATGCACATCGCTATATGCGAATAGCACATAGATAAATAAGAACCTATGGTCGAAAAGAAAGAACGCGCCGCTTTTCATCCTCAATTTTACGTCGACGGCTTGGCGCGAATTTTGTGGATCGGGCAACTGAAAAAGGTAAACGAACACAAAGGCTCATCTTGGATAAGAGTCTATTGGATTGAAATTGAAAGTAATGTCCATCATCCTAATTTCAACCATTGTGCTCCAGCTGCTGATGCAATAGTCCAGAATATAGATTTACCAATCGGTTATTTACCACTGATTCATATAAATGCAATATTGCACAAAGGCTTAGTCGTAAGTCCCTGGAAAGACGGAAAACTGCCCTTCGAATGTCGGTCAAACGGCCGCAGTAAAATTGATTTCTCAAGGGGAAATTTAACGGTATTTAATCGGCGAGAAATCGACGAGCTAAATGAGCCGATCTTAGCCTTCAAGGCAGATCGTTTAAAGGAGATGCCGGACTCAAATGCAAAGTGCATTGGCGTTCGCATTGGAGAGGATCCATACGCAATTATTTTTCCTTGCGCTGAAATTTTACGTTTTTTCTATTGCACTTCTTCCACCATGGCAAACGTGTTATTCGATGGACGTATTTTTGAACCAGAGAAGCACTTATTTGATGCCTTAGAAGGAAGGTCCTTTGGACCTTTAGAGGGACACGTTTTCATCACATTAAGAAAGCAAATGCTTGATAGTGATGCAAAGATCATTGCATCATTTTTTTCTGACCCCAAAGTGCTTAGTGCTGCGCAGTTAATACATCTGGAAGCCATTCGTAAAGAAGGTATTTATAGAGATGTTCTCGCCTATCCACCAGTAGATGGTGAGGTAGACCTTGAGTTCTTCTATATACCGATCAAAACAGGTGGAAAAACTCGTATTTTTGTTACTAAATTGATTAAGAGCTATCATCAAACAAACTTCAATACTTTAGAGTTTGACCGCGAAAACAACTTTGAGGATGCGCCAAGTAATAAAGATGGCGAGGTAGACGAGGTGCCCTGTGATTTAGAGGGAGATCCGGCGGAAGCAAATCCACCAACCATGGCGGACGGCACTTACATGGATCCTCGCCTGGCAGCAGATTTTAGGAGAATCGAATTAGGGAGCAGATTTCCCGAAATAATGAGTATTCCATGGAATAAAATCCCCGCATCAAAAACAAACCTACCTGCTCGACGTCGCAGACTGCGTAATGTAACGTCTCTCTTACGTAGTTTAACAACGGCTAAAGGAAACGGTAAGGGCGAATCTCTAAGGAAAGTAAACATTCAAGCTCCGACTGATTTCGAGTCTGAGCCCACAGAATCTAACGAGATATCACGTGAAATTGGCAGCATGGCTTATCAAAGAACCATTCGCCTTTTGCAAAATGCAGTTGATGAGAAAATTGTAACCGTTACGTTTTTAGAAGGAATATTGCCGCATTTCACTATTATTGATGGCGTTTATTTCAACGTATACCCTTCTAATTTTAGAAGCTATTTCCCGAGACAAATGTTTCATTTAATAAGCAAAATGCCTCTTAAAGCTCGCTTTGTCTTGATCGCAGAATTAAAAAAAGGCGAAGAAATACGGTATTTGGTCGATTTCCAGCAAAGAAAAGAGCAGGAACTTAGTTATCAAGTGTTGTGGGTAAGAGACGGAAATAGCTCAACGGAAATATTGAGAAAGTTAAAAGAAGCTCTATTTGCTTATGCGGCAACAAAAACAGTCGGAACGAAAGCCTTCATCAACGTAGCTGGTTTGAATTGGAGCTCATTCAAACATAAACCAGAAAAAGTTTCTGGTCAGTGGATTGTGAATCAGACGTTTGGAGCGAAACCTAAAAATTAAATAGCGTGCCTAATTGAAACGTCTTTACCAGCATGGCGGCTTGGAGTGCACATGCAAGTGCTAAAACTCAATATATGTATGTCCCAAGCCTGTACGGAGCTCGCTTCATTTAGAGATGACCTGCCCGAGGCACTTGCACTAGTGCGGAGTATTTATCCAGCGTTGGTTATCTTTGAACTTTTTATGCTTCATATAAAGCGAGCGTCGACAATTTGTTGCTGCAATCGGCTAATAAGCGCTTCTTTTTCGATTTGTTCGCCATGAGGAGCACTTTGTATAAGCTCTTCAATTTTCGTAATAAAAAAAACGGAATTTTTGTGCTCGATAGTCGACGATTTTCATTTTGAACTCAGAGTTTGCAGGGGGTGCGGAAATTTTCTTGGACTACTTTTGGGAGTGGTTCATGTACTCATATGAAGAACGTCTTCGGGCGGTGAAGCTATATATTAAGCTCGGTAGGCTCTGCAAGGCGACAATTCGTCAATTAGGTTACGCGACAAAGAATTCGTTAAAAGCGTGGCATAACGAATTCCAAGAGAGCGGCGATTTAAAGAACGGGTACGTTCGCCCAACACCGAAGTATTCGGAAGAACAAAAGAATGTGGCACTGAACCATTACGCAAATCATGGACGCTGCATTGTCTATACCGCAAAGGCGCTGGGATATCCCGACCGAGCGAAACTAAGAGAATGGGTTCGCGAACGATACCCGGAAACTGCACATTACGTCGTTGGTAAAATTGGTAGGCCGAGAGTTACTTTGGCGTCCAAACGCGCTGCCGTGTACGAGTTATGCACAAGGGAAGGAAGTGCAAAGGACGTTGCGCAAAAGTTGGGCGTTGATCTAGTAACCCTTTACAACTGGAAGAACCAATTACTTGGCCGAGAGGCCTCAGCTTCTATGAAACAAGACAGACGCTCATTGGCAGATTCAGATCGTGACAAATTGGAGCGGCAAGTTGAAACACTCAAGCGCGACATGGGGGTGCGGATAAAAACTTGGACTGATTTATGTCGTTAAGCCGAGACTCTCGCGATATTCTAGTGGACTGCGAGAGCCAAGGGAAATTTTAATCCGTTTTTCGTTGTACCAACGAATGTATGAGTCAAGTGCCTGAATAAACTGCTCAATGGTAGTCGCTTGCCATTCCCTAAGATAGAACATTTCTGTTTTCAGCCGCCCGAAGAATCCTTCGC
>NZ_JBEONP010000007.1:0-127129 GCF_040544435.1 Undibacterium sp. GrIS 1.2 | reverse complement strand
CAACTTTCGACTGGCTGGTCAAAAGGCAGAATGCTATCGCATCTGACCCTTTGACTTTTTATTCAATGTTGCTCTTCGTACTTGAATCCGCCCATGTTTTGGGCTGATACTCCCATTTTTTCCTATAAAAAAACGCGCTCACAGCGCGTTTTTCTTTATCTGACTGCGGTAGGAGTAAGTGCCGTCCTGCTCTGCCAGCGCCAATACACTCGCATCAACAATAAGAGCGCAACGATCGTGCCAAAAATGATGGGTTGAAAAAAATCATGCTTGCCGGCCTTCATCCAGAAATAATGCAATATCCCTAGCGGCACAATCACATACACCAGCCGATGCAACCATTGCCAGCGCTTGCCGCCCAGGCGTTTGATCATGCTATTGGTGCTGGTCAGCGCCAACGGTAACAGCAAAACAAACGCGATAAAGCCGACTGTGATAAACGGACGCTTAATTACATCAGCCCACATTTCAGTCAGATCAAAAAAGTGATCGAACCATAAAAACGTGGTGAAATGCAGTAAGGCATAAAAGAAAGCAAACAAACCCGTCATACGCCGCAAGCGGATAAGCCAGTTCCATTGCGTCAATTTACGTAGCGGCGTCACCGACAAGGTGATGCAAAGCAGATATAGCGTCCAGTCACCGGTATTGCGGGTAATAAACTCCACCGGATTGGCACCCAGCTTATCGAGAAAGGTGAATGCGACCAAACGGACAAATGGCAGCAAACCGATCACAAACAAGACTGCTTTGATCAGACTCAACTGTTTTGGTGAGGGCTGAAATGAAGGCAATTTCATACCTTAGTAAAACTTCTTCAAGTCCATGCCGGCGTACAAAGAAGCCACTTCGCTGTAACCGTTAAACATCAGTGTTTTGCGCTTTCTGGACAAAATCCCGTCCTCACCAATACGACGCTCAGACGCTTGCGACCAACGCGGATGATCGACCTCTGGATTCACGTTGGAATAGAAACCATACTCGCTAGGTGCGGCGATATTCCAGGCAGTTTTTGGCTGCTCTTTGGTGAAGCGAATTTTGACGATGGATTTGGCCGATTTAAAACCATATTTCCAAGGCAACACCATCCGCACCGGTGCACCGTTCTGGTTTGGCAATACTTCGCCATACATACCCAGACTTAGCAGAGCGAGAGGGTGCATCGCCTCATCCATACGCAGACCTTCCACATACGGCCACTCCAATACCGGGCGACGTAGTCCAGGCATTTGTTTTTTATCATCCAACGTCGTGAATTCCACAAACTTGGCATTACCCGTCGGCTCCACCTTTTTGATCAGATTCGACAAAGAATAACCAGTCCAAGGTATCACCATAGACCAGCCTTCAACGCAGCGCATACGATAGATGCGCTCTTCCAGTGGAGCCAGTTTAAGCAAAGCATCCAAGTCCAGTGTCATTGGCTTTTTCACTTCGCCCTCAATCGTCACAGTCCAGGGGCGTGGTTTGAGCGAGCCAGCGTTCATCGCAGGCTCTGATTTATCGGTACCGAACTCGTAAAAATTGTTATAGGTCGTCGCGTCTTTATAGCTGGTCTTTTTTTCCACCAGCGCATAAGCGGGATTGAGGGTCGCGGCCAGCTTTTGTGCTGTAGCCGATTGCGCAAATGCTTCGCGCTGTGCCATTTCAAACAAGGCAGTGCCAGCGACCGAACCCACCGCCATTTGACGAATAAAATCACGGCGCGATTCAAAAATAGAGCGAGGTGTGATTTCGGATGAAAATGGCAAGTCGATGCCGTTTGGACTACGTTTGATCAACATGGTGACTCCCTATGCGACGAGATGAAAATGCAAGAACAACAATTTTTTATTACTGGTTTGAGTCTTTAGATTGCGAATAGTTTCTCATGAGTCGCCAGAGTCTGCTGAACCTTACATTTTTTACAGAAACAAAGAAAAAAAGCCTCGCAACATGCGTTTGCGAGGCTTTGAATTTGTGTAAAAGCTTTAGAAGCGAATTGTGCTCGTGGATTTATAAGGTTCCGTAAGAATGCAAGCCCGACAAAAACATATTCACGCCGAGGAAAGCAAAAGTCGTTACCAGCAAGCCAATCAAAGCCCACCATGCGGCAATCTGGCCACGCAAGCCTTTCATCAGGCGCATATGCAACCAGGCGGCATAGTTCAGCCAGACAATCAGAGCCCAAGTTTCTTTCGGGTCCCAAGACCAGTAACCACCCCATGCTTCTGCTGCCCACAACGCGCCTAAAATCGTCGCAATCGTGAAGAAAGCAAAACCGACCGTAATGGCTTTATACATTACGTCGTCCAGCACTTCCAAAGAGGGCAAGCGGTCTTGCAAATAACCTTTAGATTTCAACAAATACGCCACCCCAACCATCGCTGCCAGCGAGAATGTACCGTAGCCGATAAAGTTAGCAGGTACGTGGATTTTCATCCACCAGCTTTGTAATGCCGGAACCAGTGGCTGAATCTCTGCCGCGTCGCGCTTGACCGTGTACCACAACAAAAATCCGACTGCCGCAGAAATCACGATCAATACAAACGGCCCCAACTGACGGGTTTTATATTGCTGCTCGTAATACAGGTAAAACAAAGCCGTGATCATGGAAAACAGGATGAACACTTCGTACAAATTGGATACCGGAATATGACCAATATCTGCACCGATCAGATACGACTCATACCAGCGCACTAGCATGCCAGTAAAACCCATAATCACGGCAGCCCAACACAAAGTCGAGCCGATAGAAGATCCAAAATCAGAGCGGACAACCAAACCACCCCAATAAAATAGGGTAGATAAGAAGAATAAAGTGCTCATCCACAAAATCGCGGATTGACTAGAAAACAGATATTTGAGGAAAAACTTTTGATTGGCCATCTCCAGCGAACCTGCGTACAGGTAAATAGCAAACAGAGAAATCAACGTCAGCACAACCAGCAGCCAGCGCACGGGCTTCCAATGCCAGCCTAGCCATGCAAATGCGGGCACGGCAAACAGTAAAATCCCTTTTTCATAGCCATCCATATACATGCCAAAACGACTTAATGCGAATAAAGCACCTACGCTAAGAGCTAGGGCATAAAACCAGTCGATTGCACTCAGCCGCTTAAAGAAGCCTTGGTAAGGCGTATAGTTTTGTGTCATTTCCATCATATTTCCGATATCTAAACAATCTGCTGCTAAAGCACTTCAAAGAACAGTGTAGTCGATTACAACTGCGAAGGTGGATCGTTTGCTGGTTTAATTACTTGTGGCAATTCTGCCTTCAACTGATCGAACTCTTTCTCAAAATCGAGGGTTTTGCGCTGGGAACTGAGGGCAATTAATATTTTGGTTGCTGGCTTGCCCTCAGGATTAGCACCAACATCGGCATCTTTCAACCAAATCCAAAGACGGCGTTCACGAATATAAAACATCGAAAACACACCAATCACTAAAAACAGGCAGCCCAGATAGACGATGTTTTTTCCGGGTGAGCGAGTCACTTGCAAGATAGAAGCTTTTACCTCGTCAAAACCGCTCAATTGTAAATAAAATGGAGCGCCATAGAAAAACGAATCCGACAAAGCACTAGTCGCCAATTGCAAAAACTTTACATGCTTTTCATTTAGCTCAATCTCTGGCTGTCCCGCTTTTTCGCGCGCAACTTGCCACAGATCCCACATGCTGCCATTTAAAATTTTCATAAATACATCGGCAGCCTTGGCTTGCTCAGCCGCAGGAATTTGTTCCAAAAATTGAGAAATAGCGACAAAACCCGACGGTTGATTTGATTTCTGATTTACTTTACCAGCGTCACCAGGTTGGCCTGCAAAAATCGATAAGCCTTTGAAGGCAGACAGACCTAGTTGCTCTTGTAACTTTGCGTCATTATTGGGCAAAGCGCGTTTGGCATAGCGCTGTGCCGCTATTTGGCGCCATTCAGGATTGGCCAATGCTGCCCGCAAACGCATCCACTCAACGACGGTGTCATCATCATCCGCCGGAATCCGCAGGTAGCGAAAAGCATCATCAGGATTATCACGCATGCCCGCTAAAAAAATCGACGCGCCATCCAACTCTACCGGTTGCATATAGTTAGAGAACTCTTTAGCCTGACCATTTTTATCGCGCAATTTGTATTGCACGCTAGGGCCAACATTTTTCAGATTTTTGCTGTTGGCGCTTTTTCCTGCTGATCCAGTATGTTTATCCAGATCGGAGGCCAGTTGCTGATTAAAACTCTGATTCAAATTGACGGCACGGACGTCCTGCGTGTTGTTAGCCATATTCTCTACATTAGCCACGCGAAAACCAGTCCACTCTACTGTGTAGTCATTACCGCTGGCAGATGGCAAAGGTGTCGTGCCATTGACATCACCAGATATGGCAATACTCGTCATTGCATCACCCGACATGGGATATGCGGCCAGCGACAAATGACTACCGCCGTCCTCAATACCGGACTGGTAAACCGCAACGCCTTTATAAATCAGCGGCTCATTCACTTTGATAGTGGCTGAAAAAGTTTTACCTGTCTCATGATCTTTCACCATCACTTCGCTGGCAAAAAGTTTGGGCATGCCCGTTGAGTAGTAGTCGATGATGAATTTATTCAGTTTGATCGTAAATGGCAAATCCTGAATCAGTACACCTGTTTGTTGCTGAATAATTGCAGTACTGCTTGTAGCGCCTTCTGGAATAGTGGTATTACCGCGGAAGGTGGGAGTACCTAGCGCCAGTCGGTGTTGTGCCGGAATTTTGGCAATGATGCCACTGCCATCAAAAGGAACTTTACCCATAAACCATTGCTGATAACGGATAGATAAATCAGAATCAAGTAAGCCACCCACCATGATGATCACGATTGCACTGTGCGCAAAAATGTAACCCCACTTATTTGCTGCACCTTGTTTAGCTGCGATCAAAGTCGCATGATCTTTTTCTACTACTTTGAACTTGTAGCCAAGGCGAGTGATGTGCGCCGTTATTTGCTGCACAGTTAAAGGTCGCGTATTGGTCGCTTGCCATTCTGCCTTGTGATGAAAATTACGCAGAGATTGCTCGCGTACATTCTCGCGCCAGCTACGCATGTCTTTTAGCATCTTCGGCGCATTACGAATTAAGCATAAGCTGGTAGATAGCACCAAAAACGCCATAATCAGTAAAAACCACCAAGCGGAATATAGGGAATACATGCCCATTTTATGAAACACGTCAAACCAGAACGGTCCGAATTGATTCACATAATTCGGCATAGGCTCGTTTTGCTTTAATACCGTACCGATAATAGAAGTGACTGCAATCAATACCAACAAACTAATGGCAAATCGCATAGATGAGAGCAATTCTATGCCATCGGCTAACCAGCGGCGCTCGGTCTGGAGTTGCAATCCGGCGGTATCAGTTTCCACAATTATTTCCATAATTAATTTGTTCTAAAAATAAAAAAGGGGATGGCTTTTGCCACCCCCTCCGTTTATTCTTTAATTTGTTTCTTTTGTTGTATCTCTGTATTTATTTCAAGCCAGCGATGTAATCGGAAACTGCTTTCATTTCATCATCTGACATACGTTTGGCGATGGTTGTCATTTGTATGCCGTTTTTACGTGTACCAGTACGGAAGTTAGTCAACTGGGCGACCGTGTAGTCCTGATGCTGACCCGCAATACGTGGGAATTGCGCAGGTATACCAGCGCCGTTAGGGCTATGGCAACCAGCGCAGGCGGGTACGTTTTTCTCAGCGATACCGCCACGATAAATTTGTTTGCCGAGCTCGACGATGTCTTTATTTTTGGCCGCGCCTGGTTTTGGTTTCTGTGTGCTTAAGTAGGCAGCGACGTTTTTCATATCGTCTTCTGTCATTGCTTTTGCAAATGTGGTCATGACTGGATTATTGCGGTCTGGACCAGTGAAATTTGACAACTGCTTGGCGATGTAAGCCTCATGTTGTCCAGCCAACTTTGGATTGACCGAAATAGTCGAATTACCCGCTGCGCCGTGGCAAGATACGCAAGCGACAATCCCACGTGCTGCATCACCGTTCGTAAAAAGCGCCTCACCTTTGGCTGCATCCGCTTTTGCAGGGGCCTTCGCTTCTTGGTTGGCATATGCCACAGAGGTGATTGCAGACATCGCTAACATGGCGATGCTGATAGACTTTAAAAAAGGTAAAAAAGCACGGTTCATTCAAACACCTTGAGACTAATTTATGGAATCTGCCCTATTGGCAACGCACGTTTGCTGCGACTAAAACCCAGATCAAACCTGAATCAAGCGCACAAGCAAAACGCAAGTAAAACAATAAGCACAAAATACAGGATTGGAAACATGCAGCCCAATACCTAACCCCTTATTGTACAATAGCTTTAAGCGATTCTCTTTCTTCTGTTGCATTTTTCCATGCAATTTCCATGTACCGAGCACGTAGGCATGTAAGCACCTAAGCAATAATTAAGCACTTATTTAGTACTTATCAAGCACTCACTCACCTTTACAAGCAACTTCTATGTCTATCCTTTGGCAAGCCCGTTTTTTTACAACGGTCAATCATTTACGCGATTTGCCCAATTCATCCGTGCCGGAAATCGCCTTTGCAGGCCGTTCCAACGCAGGCAAATCAACTGCCATTAACATTCTGTGTAATCAGAAAAAATTATGTTTTGCCTCTAAAACACCAGGACGCACACAGCATATTAATTACTTTTCCATCGGTGGTGCGCATGTCGGCCAACATCGTAAGGATGAGACCCGTGCCGATGAAATTCGCGCCATGATGGTCGATCTACCAGGCTACGGCTATGCCGAGGTGCCTGGCGCCGCCAAGCATCACTGGAACCAGCTATTGGGATCCTATGTGCAAAACCGCGACCAGTTGTCAGCACTAATCTTGATTATGGATGCGCGCCGCCCTTTTACTGATCTGGATACGCAGATGCTGCAATGGTTCGCTCCGACCGGCCGTCCTGTGCATTGCCTGCTGACGAAAGCCGATAAACTCAATCGCAATGATTCCACCAACGCCTTGCGTCTGACGCAAACCGTGCTGGCTAGCTACACCGATGCGGAAGGTAAGCCCTTCCCGTTTACAGCTCAACTATTCTCGTCGTTAAAACGCACTGGCATTGAAGAAGCAGATGCAAAACTGCAATCTTTATTAGGTTTGGATTTGCCTTATACGCCACCATCGCGTCTTGCTAATGACAACGATAATAATGAGGGTGAAGATGGTAGCGTCTCGGCCCAGCAACATCAGTCACAACAGTCATAATAAGTACACGAATAAAAAAGCCTCGGCAGAACTAAATCGTGCCGAGGCAATAACGCCCGTCATATAGGACAACAGGCGCCCGCTCAGGGATGAGAAGCGGTAAGCTGAAGATGAGTTTGACGCTGGGATTTACAATTTTAATTACACTTTCAAATTAAAATTGAACATCCCGGAGCTGAACACAATTTACAACCTGCTTGTCTGAGCCTGCATCTTGCGAAAAGTTTCACTAACCTCAATATAAATTTTGGTGACCATCATGCCTAATTCAATCAAACCGTTCCAATTTCCCGCTGTTCGTATGCGCCGCATGCGTAAAGATGTGTTCTCCCGCGCACTGATGCGCGAAAACAGTGTGACGGTATCCGATTTAATTTATCCCGTGTTTGTGATTGAAGGCACTAATCAATCAGAAAAAGTTGCATCGATGCCCGGTGTAGAACGCGTTACAGTCGATGTATTACTCGGCGTGGCAGAGGACTGCGTTGCGCTTGGCATCCCCGTATTGGCATTATTTCCAGCGATCAGCCCAAGTTTAAAAACCGCTGACGGCATTGAAGCAACTAATCCCAAAGGTTTAATTCCACGTGCTATCCGCGAATTAAAAAGCCGCTTTCCTGAGTTAGGTATTTTGACAGACGTGGCGCTCGACCCGTATACCAGTCACGGTCAGGATGGTTTGCTGGATGCAAATGGTTATGTACTCAATGATGAAACCACCGCGATGCTTGTACGTCAGGCATTGACTCAGGCAGAGGCCGGAGCCGATATCGTCGCACCGAGCGACATGATGGATGGCCGTATTGGCGCCATCCGTCAGGCGCTGGAATCGAATGGCTACATCCATACCCGCATCATGGCTTACTCAGCCAAATATGCGTCTGCATTTTATGGCCCTTTCCGCGACGCGGTTGGCTCAGCCAGCAATCTGGGAAAAAGTGATAAAGCTAATTATCAGATGGACCCCGCAAATAGCGACGAAGCCTTACGTGAAGTCGCCCTCGATTTAGCCGAAGGTGCCGACATGGTGATGGTCAAACCCGGCATGCCTTACCTGGACATCGTCCGTCGTGTCAAAGATGAATTTAAAGTCCCTACTTTCGCCTATCAGGTCAGCGGTGAGTACGCGATGATCAAAGCTGCCGCACAAAATGGCTGGCTGGATCACAACAAAACCATGATGGAAACCATGCTGTCTTTCAAGCGTGCTGGTGCTGATGGGATTCTCACTTACTTTGCCCGTGACGTTGCCCGTCTGCTCAAGCACAATGCATAAAGTCTTATGCTAAAGCTGTCTCTCATCGTCCTTGCCGCAGCGCTAGCTATATTTGGCGCTGCGGAACAAATTACAGGCCAAACAGACCAGCTGATCTGGCTGCACTATGCGTTTAAACCGCTGACCACTTTACTGATTTTTTGGGTGGCTTTTGGCGTCCGACATTTCAATGTGAGGTACCGCAAAGCGATTTTGATCGGCATCCTCTTTTCACTCGTGGGTGATGTTTTTCTCATGCTGCCACTGACGCTGTTCAAGTCTGGATTTTTACTCGGTCTGGCCAGCTTCTTATTAGCGCATCTATGTTTTTTACGGGCGTTTATCAGCGACACACGGCTGGTATCACGGCCCTGGATTTTTTTAATTATCGGCATGATCGGTGTAATTAATCTCATTATTTTATGGCCAGGTATTCCGGGTGAGTTACGCGTCCCCGTGGTCGTCTATGTTGTCTGCTTGCTCTGCATGACATCGCAAGCACTGGCGCGGCATTTGGTCTTAAAAACCAAGGCCAGTAAGCTTGCCATGGCTGGCGGTCTGGCATTTATGTTGTCCGACACGCTGTTGGCATACAATAAGTTTAATGCCCCGTTGCCGCATGCCGCCCTACTGATACTGGCGACCTATTATCTGGCGCTTTACCTGATCGCACGCTCGGTTAAAACTTACTAAATCCTGCATCAAACTAAAACTACCTGCCAACTACCCACTATCATGCAAGAAAAAATCATTACCTTTGCGAGTCCTGTTTTTTTCTTGCTAATCGCAATTGAATTTATCGTCGCACGACGCCGGCAACGACACCTGTACCGTATTAATGATGCGATCAATAGTCTGAGTCTCGGCGTGATGAGCCAAATCATCGGTGTGTTTTTAAAAGTCCTGGCAATCGGCATTTATGCCTGGGTAGCGCAACATTTTGCGATTTTTGACTTATCTGATAACAGTGTATGGGTGTGGGTTTCTGGCCTGCTACTGTATGATTTTTTGTACTACTGGCTACACAGAATGGGACACGAAACCAATCTGCTCTGGGCCGCACATGTGGTACACCATCAAAGCGAATCCTATAATCTGACGACCGCGCTGCGGCAAACCAGTAGTGGCGCTTTATTTGGCTGGATTTTTTATTTGCCGATGGCTGTGCTCGGTTTTCCGGTTCATGTATTTATCATCATTGCGCTGATCGATTTGTTATACCAATTTTGGATACATACCGAGCAAATCGATAAGATGGGCTGGTTTGATCGCGTGTTCGTATCGCCATCCAACCACCGTGCACATCACGGTGTGAATGATCTGTATCTGGATAAAAACTATGGTGGCATTCTAATTTTATGGGACCGCTTGTTCGGTACGTTTATAGAAGAACAAGACGCACATCCTGTCGTCTTTGGTACCCGTAGCCCGCTGCGTAGCTGGAATCCTTTATGGGCAAATGTAGAGGTGTACAAAGCCGTTGCCTCAGATGCGTGGCATACACAAAATTGGTGGGATAAATGTCGCATCTGGTTTATGCCACCCGGCTGGCGTCCCGCCGATATTGTCGCAACATCACCTGCCAAATCATTCGACCTGCAACGCCCTGAATTTAACCCGCCGTTGACTGGCGCAAAGATGTGGTATTGCTTGGTGCAGTTTGTTATTACGCTGCAAGCAGGCACACATTTTTTGACGATTGCACCCAACACAGCATTTAGTAGCTTGCTACCGTATGCGATCTGGCTGATCGCTGGATTATGGATCGTTGGTGGTTTAATGGAGCAGCAAAAACTCTATGTCAAACTGGAAGCAGTTCGCCTTCTGGCAACGCTACTGATGGTACTCATTGGCGGCACTTGGTTTGCGCTTGTCAGCTTAACTTTCATTGCGCAAATAGCGATAGCATCGACCTGTATTATTTCTCTTGCCGCGCTGTGGCTGATTTTTAAAAAGTAATCGTTCGTATGGATATTTTTCACATCAATGACACACAAGTTTTACTTAATCCTGATGCGTCCATTAAGCCGGCGGGATTTGTCTGGCTAGATGCGACGCATGATGAAGTGAACCTTGATCCCGAAGCCTGGCGCGAAGAAGTCACTCGCATCACCGGCACGCAAATTTATGATTTGCATTTAAAAGACGCTGTCAACTTGACGCATCCGTCCTACTTCGATGCGACACAAGATTATGAGATGGTGGTATTCCGCAAACTGGCACTGAATGGTGAAGCAGCAGCAATCCCTAACGCAGAAACAAACGAGATTCAAAAGCGAAAAATCCCTGCTGTACTCAACAAGCTATTGACGGTGCCAGTATCGTTTTTCTTGATGGGGAATGCTTTAGTCACCGTGCGCTCAGTCAAAAGTCGCACCATCGACAATGCCCGTAGCCGTTTGCTCAATTACAAACATAAGGCAGAAGGTAATGGTCACTCCAGCCGCCTGCCTTGCTCGCCAGAAGATTTAATGCTGCGCATACTCAATGCGATGGTTGATCAATATCTGGAACTGCGTCAACCGCTGACCCAACAGCTTGACCGCTGGCAGCATGCCTTGCTCGATCCGCGCCGGCCTTTTAAGAATTGGTTTGCCTTGTTGGATTCACGCATTGAATTGCGCAAGCTCGACAGCCTGTGCGAGGAGCAGCGTGACGCCCTGCAAGAGCTGCGCGATCACATTGTAGATACGCATGACGGTAGCGATAGTGGCGACGGTCGTGCCAAAGATTTGCTACTGGTGCGCACCAACGACGTGATGGAACACATCAGCCGTGTTCTGAACCATGCGCGGCGGCTGGAGGCATCCTTGGAGTCGGCGGTACAAATCCACTTCTCGGCAATGGCTCACCGCACCAGCGAAATCATGCGCATGCTGACCGTCATCACCGCCTTGTTTATGCCGCTGACCTTAATCACCGGCATTTTTGGGATGAACTTCGTTGAGATGCCTTTGCTGAAACATGCTGCAGGATTCTGGATCACCATGGGTATGATGCTGGCGATTGTGATTATTTTGTTGCTGTATTTCCGTAGCCAGCGCTATCTGGAAGACAAAGCCAGCAAACGACGAGATTAATCCAATTGGCGTGCTATAGCCATATACTGGGCAGGTGTACATCGATAATATGCTCTATTGCCCAGAATTTATATGGACAATAAAATATACTCCCCTTATTTTTAATTTTTGTTTACATTTTTTGTACAGATAAAAACGACCAATGCAAGAAACCACCTTCCTCTGGCACGATTACGAAACCTTTGGCGCGCAAGCAAGGCGTGATCGTCCTGCCCAATTTGCCGCAATCCGTACCGATGCTGAGTTGAACGAAATTGGTCAGCCCATGATGTGGTACTGCCAGCCAGCGAATGATTTTTTGCCTGACCCGCAGTCCTGCCTGATCACTCATATCACCCCGCAAACCTGTCTGGAACGCGGCATCCCTGAATACGAGTTTGCGGCAAAAATAGAGGCAGAACTCGCGCACACTGGCACCATCGGTGTTGGCTATAACACGATCCGTTTTGATGACGAGATCACGCGCTTTATGTTCTGGCGCAATCTGATCGATCCTTATGCGCGCGAATGGCAAAACCAGTGCGGGCGCTGGGACATTATGGATATGCTGCGCACGACCTATGCGCTGCGACCAGAGGGCATACATTGGCCGACGAATGACGATGGCAAGCCGAGTTTCCGCTTAGAACACCTGACCGCTGCGAATGGCATTGCGCATGAATCAGCGCATGATGCCTTATCCGATGTGCGCGCAACCATTGCCCTCGCCCGCCTGGTGCGCCAGCATCAGCCTAAGTTATTTGAGTTTTGTCTGGCGCTGCATAAAAAAGAAAAAGCGGCGAGTGAGATCGGCATACCGCTGCTAGGCAAACCTTTTCTGCACGTCTCCGGTATGTTTCCTACCGAGCGCGGTTGCCTTGCTGTGATGTGGCCGTTAGCGATCCATCCCAAAAATAAAAATGAAGTGATCGCCTGGGATCTGGCGCATGATCCGTCCGAACTGGCGACACTTGATGCAGCCAGCATACAACTACGCATGTTCAGCAAAACCAATGATCTGCCTGAGGACGTCACACGCTTGCCAGTCAAGACAATTCACCTGAACAAATCCCCCATCGTGATCGGCAACTTAAAAACTTTATCCGCGCCAATGGCAGAGCGCTGGCAAATCGATCTGACGCAAGTCCACCAGCATGCACAAAAAACGGCTACGTTAATGGCAGATCAAGCTGATGCCATGCGTACGCTGTGGGAGCAAGTCTATGCACGCCCACAGCACGAGGCGGCGGATGTTGATGAGGATCTTTATGGCGGATTTATAGGCGCGGGTGACAGGCGCCTGCTGAATGAACTACGCAATATGAGTCCTGCACAACTCGCTAAGACACATCCTGATTTTCAAGATAGTCGTTTGGCAGAATTAGTATTTCGTTATCGCGCCCGCAACTTCCCGGATAGCTTAAGCGAAGCTGAACAAGCACAGTGGGAAGAACACCGCATCGCCCGTATGTTAGATGGTGCTGGCAAAGCACGGACGGTTGATGATTTTTTTAATCAGATTGATCAGTTGTCCGAAACTGCTAGTGAAAGTGATGAAGAAATTCTAGGTGCCTTATACGATTACGCGGAGATGGTTGTGCCAGTAAGATAGTAGCGCTATCAGCGCAAACCACTATAAAAAATGCCCCGTAATAACGGGGCATTTTCTTTGAGAGCAACGACACAATTACTTATTCGGCTGCGGCGTAATCCGTAAATACGGCACTGGCGATGTGTATCCTTTTGGATATTTTTGCTTAATCACTTCTTCATCTTTAATCGATAAAGGGATGATGACATCATCGCCGTCACGCCAATTACCAGGCGTCGCTACGGTATAGCCATCCGTTAATTGCAAGGCATCAATCACACGCAAAACTTCGTCAAAGTTGCGACCGGTCGTCAGCGGATAAGTAATGATCAGACGAACTTTTTTCTTAGGATCGATGACGAACAACGAGCGCACTGTGACCGTTTCAGATTGATTCGGATGAATCATGTCGTATAGCGCCGCAACTTTGCGATCTGCATCGGCAACGATAGGAAAGCCGACGACAGTCTTTTGCGTCTCTTCAATATCCTTGATCCATTTCAAATGAGATTCTGCGCCATCTACTGATAAGGCAATCGCTTTGACGTTGCGCTTATCAAACTCAGGCTTCAGCTTGGCGGTTAGTCCCAATTCGGTAGTGCAGACCGGGGTGAAATCAGCAGGGTGTGAAAAAAGTACCACCCAAGAATCACCTGCCCAGGCATGGAAATTCAATTTCCCTATCGAAGAATCTTGTTCAAAATCGGGAGCGGTATCACCTAAACGTAAAGTCATTTCATTCTCCATTCAACTGTTAAGTTAAAGACTATAGAACTTGTACGCTCCCGTTTCAAGGACAGAGTAGTTGCTTGCTTATATCTTAGCTGTTATATCGACGTTATTCAAAGGCATTACTTTGCTCTAAAGACTTAACGCGATGCTTCAAAAGCAGTAATCGACTTTAGAAATTTCTCAGCATTCTGGTAACCAATCACACGTCCACCAGTAATTTCTTCTCCGCGCTGATTAAAGAAAATAATCCCAGGCGGACCAAACAAACCAAAGCGTTTCAGTAATACTTTGTCATCTGCATTATTGGCGGTGACGTCGACTTGCAGCAATAACATCTGGTCCATTTTTGCCTTCACTTTATCATCGGTGAAAGTCAATTTTTCCATCTCTTTACAAGAGACGCACCAGTCAGCATAAAAATCTAATAGCGCCGCTTTACCTTTTGATTGCGCCAGGGCAACATCTAATTCTGCGACAGAGCGCACACGGGTGAAAGTCACGCCATGCTTTTCGCTACCGGTTAAATGTGACAATGGCGCAAATACGTCACGACCACCTGTGAGCACACCAACCAACTGAATTAGCCCCAGAACAGCAAAGATCACAGCGAATCCTTTGGAATACAAATTATCTTTGTGCAAGAACAATAGGAAAATTGCATAGCCAAGCAACAGTACCGCCCACGCAATCATCTGCACCCATACTGGGATCACAGGTGAAACCATCCACAATGCCATCGCCAGCATCAGCACACCGAAGAAACGTTTGATGCTTTCCATCCATGCCCCCGCGCGTGGCAATAAACTACCTGCGGATAAGCCAACCAGCAATAGTGGAACACTCATACCAATTGCCATTGCAAACAGAGCAGAACCGCCCACCACGACGTCGCGGGTCTGGCTAATATAAACCAAGGCACCTGCCAGCGGCGCAGCCACACAAGGGCCAACGATCAATGCAGAAATTGCCCCCATGACGAATACACCGAATAACTTACCATTACGCTGGCCCTCAGAAGCAACGGTCAGCTTGGTTTGTAAAGCCGCTGGTACTTGTAATTGATAAACCCCAAACATCGACAAAGACAAAACTACCATCAGCAATGCAAACGTACCCAGCACCCAAGGATTCTGCAGTGTTGCCGCAAGACCTTCGCCTACCAGGCCAGCACCAATACCTAATGCGGTGTAAACCAGAGCCATCCCCAATGAATACACTAAGGACAGCAAAAAGCCACGGCTGCGGCGGACTGAGGTACCCTCGCCGACAATAATGAACGACAAAATTGGCACCATAGGCAATACGCAAGGCGTAAATGAGAGACCAAGCCCAAGTAATAAAAATAAAGGAAGGATAACGATCAGCTTGCCACTTTTTAGTGCTGCACTAATGCTGTGGATTTCAGTATCAGCGCTATGATCAGATACGGTATTGGCGACGTCCGATTTGGCTGGAGCATCGGCGATCGATAACTTAATCAAAGCGTCTTGCGGTGGATAACACAGTCCTTGGTCAGCACAACCTTGGCTAGTGACTTTGAGCGTGAAGTCACCTGAAGCTTGTACGGGAACTTTGACGACTAAGCTATGACGATAAGTTTCAACCTCTTTTTGAAAGGTCTCATCAAACTTAACTTTACCTTTAGGTATCACGATATCACCCAGCTTTGCATCGTCCGAAGCAAACTTGAAGCGTTCGCGGTACAGGTAATATCCATCAGCAATATTGAAGTTGATTTCTGCTACGCCAGGCTCGATCATTTTACCGCTAACTTTGAAGGCGACTTCGGGATCTAAAAAATCATCCGCAATCGCAACAGATGAAAAACCAAAGCAAAGCAATATCATCGCCGCAACACAAGCAAATTGAATACGTAACTGATTAAGATAGCGATTGAACGTGTTTTTCTCGTTGGAATATTGAATCTTCATGCAAGTCCTATTTCTTGGATGATCCATCGCACACAAACAGGTGATTCGTGCGCAATTGAAGGTGGTGATAATTTGTGGTATTTCCTGCTGATGCGATCTTTAAATAATCGCTAATAACTCATCGCAATCTGCATTGGTTAATTTGATCAAAAATCCAAACACAATGGATAATTGTTGTGCCAAATACTGACGATGTCCAAATAGTATTTTTGATTTGAGGTTCACAGATACTACCTTCATATTTATAAACACAAAATATTTGGTGTTACCGCTCTCTCATCAAAAACTGGGTAATCACCAGCAAGACGATCGTTTCTATTTCTCAAAATAAAAATTAGTCTTGCATTTTAACAAGCAATGAGAATACCTGCCCAAATCGATAGAGACAATAAAAAAGCCAGGCTTAGCCTGGCTTTCTATATTTTGATGCAAACAACAAATTATTCTGCTGTTGGAGCTGCATCTACGTCCGTGACTTCTGGACGATCTAACAATTCTACGTAGGCCATAGGCGCGTTGTCGCCAACACGGAAACCCATTTTCAAAATACGCAGATAGCCACCATTACGATTTGCATAACGTGGGCCTAATTCAGCAAACAATTTCAAGACCATTTCGCGATCGCGCAAACGAGAAAACGCCAGACGCTTGTTCGCTAATGTATCTGTTTTACCCAAAGTCAGAATCGGCTCGATAACGCGGCGCAGTTCTTTTGCTTTTGGCAAAGTTGTTTTGATGGCTTCGTGGCGCAGCAACGATACTGTCATGTTGCGCAACATAGCCAAACGGTGGGAAGAAGTACGATTCAGCTTACGTAAGCCGTGACGATGACGCATGATATTTCCTTTCAGATTTTTAAAAAAATTCCAGCTCTTCTATCACTGCATTGTGCAGCGCGGGCCGGTAATTGCTTGGCACTTCAAATTACAAAAACTATCTATTACAGTTAGTCTACTAATACGACTGCGCGGCAAAATATTAATTAAACATTTGCCACACAGCCGTTACAACCAATTATTTTTCCAAGCCAGCAGGTGGCCAGTTTTCCAGCTTCATTCCTAAAGACAAGCCACGAGACGCCAATACTTCTTTGATTTCGTTCAAAGATTTGCGACCCAGATTTGGCGTCTTCAACAGTTCGTTTTCGCTACGTTGGATCAAATCGCCAATGTAGTAAATATTTTCTGCTTTAAGGCAATTTGCTGAACGAACCGTCAATTCCAAATCATCAACTGGGCGCAACAATACTGGATCAACAGCCGGCGCACGGGATGGCGCTTCAGCAGCAGCTTCGGTACCTTCCAGAGCTGCGAATACATTCAATTGGTCAACCAGAACACGTGCAGACTGACGAATCGCTTCTTCAGGTGTAATGACACCGTTGGTCTCAATGTTAATGACCAGTTTATCCAAATCGGTACGCTGCTCAACACGAGCTGACTCTACTGCGTAAGAAACGCGGCGCACTGGCGAAAACGATGCGTCCAGAATCATACGACCAATTGTTTTATTCGCATCTTCAGACAAACGGCGAACGTTACCTGGCACATAACCACGGCCTTTTTCAACTTTGATTTGCATCTCTAACTTGCCACCGGCAGTCAGGTTCGCAATAACGTGATCTGGATTAATCAGCTCTACATCATGTGGCAAATCGATATCCGAAGCCAATACAGCGCCTTCAGTATCCTTCTTTAATGTCAGCGTAACTTCATCACGATTATGCAATTTGAAGACGATACCCTTCAAATTCAACAACATATCAACTACGTCTTCTTGAACGCCATCCAAAGATGAATATTCATGAACTACGCCAGCGATAGTTACTTCAGTTGGGGCATAACCAACCATAGAAGATAACAAAACACGACGCAATGAATTACCCAATGTATGACCATAACCACGTTCAAACGGCTCCATAGTCACTTTTGCATGACCAGCGCCCAACATTTCCACATCAATAATACGTGGCTTCAACAGATTGTTTTGCATTGCAATGTCCTTTTCAATACCCTCGGCTCGTTACACCGATAAGGCTGATGGCATTAAAGAAAAAAGCCTGCCTATCAGAAATAGGCAGGCAGTGAAACTTGAATATTAACGTGAATACAATTCAACGATCAAAGATTCATTAACGTCGTGAGCGATGTCGCTACGATCTGGCATAGACTTGAAAGTACCTTCCATTTTCTTGGAATCAACCGCAACCCAAGATGGCATAGTATTTTGTTCTGCTAAAGACAAAGCTTCGGCAATACGCACTTGCTTTTTCGCTTTTTCACGAACAGCAACAACGTCACCAGCTTTAACTTGATAAGAAGCAATGTTGACAACGATATTATTAACAGTGAATGCTTTATGGCTGACCAATTGACGCGCTTCAGCACGGGTAGAACCAAAACCCATACGATAAGCAACGTTGTCCAAGCGAGACTCCAGCAACTTAAGCAGAGTTTCACCAGTGTTACCTTTTTGACGGTCAGCTTCAGCGAAGTAACGGCGGAACTGACGTTCCAAAATACCGTACATACGTTTAACTTTTTGCTTTTCGCGCAATTGATTACCATAGTCAGAGGTACGAGCACCAGAAGTGCGACCATGTTGACCTGGTTTTGCGTCTAACTTACATTTTGAATCCAAAGAGCGGCGAGCGCTTTTAAGAAACAAATCCGTACCTTCACGGCGGGATAATTTTGCTTTTGGTCCGATGTAACGTGCCACGGTAATTTCCTTTGTTTAATGACGCAGAGCAGAGACATTACTCCGCTGCGCTAGTCTGATCTGCTGACAACCAGACGGTGGTCTTAAAATAATAATCAATACAACACAAAACCCACCAATTTCATTGGCGGGCTATATTTTAACGGCTAAACCGATAAAAAGCTAGCAGCGATATCTTTCGATATCTTAGCTATTAGATGCGACGACGTTTAGGAGGACGGCAACCATTGTGTGGGACTGGTGTAACGTCTTGAATCAAGGAAATTTTAATTCCAAGGTTATTCAAAGCGCGTACTGAAGATTCACGTCCTGGACCAGGGCCCTTGATACGAACTTCCAGATTCTTGATACCGCATTCAACAGCAACTTTACCAGCTGCTTCCGCTGCAACCTGAGCTGCAAACGGCGTAGATTTACGCGAACCTTTAAAACCCGCACCACCAGCAGTTGCCCAAGAAAGCGCATTGCCTTGACGATCAGTGATCGTGATGATTGTATTGTTAAAAGAGGCGTGCACGTGAGCTATACCCTCTGCAACGTTCTTTTTAACTTTTTTACGAGCGCGGGCTGCGGCTGCGTTATTTTGTGCTTTTGCCATAATATTTCCTTGAATCTAGTTTACTAGATTATTTCTTCAAAGATTGCGCTGCTTTACGTGGACCCTTACGTGTACGAGCATTCGTACGTGTACGTTGACCACGGCAAGGCAAGCCCTTACGATGACGCAGGCCGCGGTAGCAACCTAAGTCCATCAAACGCTTGATGTTCATCGAGAGTTCACGACGCAAGTCACCCTCTACGACGAATTTTGCAATTTCGTCACGGAGTTTCTCTAGTTCGTTGTCGTCCAGATCTTTAACCTTTTTACTGGTCAAAACACCAGTAGCCACACAAATATCTTGTGCGCGCGGGCGGCCGATACCATAGATAGCAGTTAAGCCAATTACGGTATGTTGATGATTTGGGATATTAACCCCTGCGATACGTGCCATTCGTTATTCCTCGTCAAATAACGTCAATTAACCTTGACGCTGTTTATGGCGTGGTTCTGTGCAAATCACACGAACTACACCTTTGCGCTTGATGATCTTGCAGTTGCGGCAAATCCGCTTTACTGATGCGAGAACTTTCATTTTTGCCCTCTTTCCTTCTAGTTACTTGTTTACTTAGTACGGAACACTATTCGCGCCCGGCTCAAATCATAGGGTGTCAATTCTACTGTCACCTTATCTCCAGGCAAGATGCGAATATAATTCATACGCATTTTTCCTGAGATATGGCCTAGTACAATATGCCCGTTTTCCAACTTAACTCGAAATGTTGCATTTGGAAGATTCTCTAAAATCTCACCCTGCATTTGTATAACGTCGTCTTTTGCCATTCGATCTGCTTTTCCTCTGGGCGTTACCTAGAAGGAATTCCGCCCTTGAAATTTGCTTTACGAAGAAGCGATTCGTATTGCTGTGACATCACATAGTTTTGCACTTGAGCCATAAAATCCATCGTAACCACTACGATAATTAATAAAGACGTACCACCAAACGAAAATGGCACTTTCCAACGCGCTATCAAGAATTCTGGCAACAGGCATACTAGAGTAATGTAAACCGCACCAGCCAAGGTCAAGCGCATCAAAATCTTATCAATGTAACGTGCAGTCTGATCACCTGGACGGATACCTGGCACAAACGCACCACTCTTTTTCAGGTTATCTGCTGTTTCCTTACTGTTGAAAACTAGCGCAGTATAGAAAAAACAAAAGAAGATAATAGCAACTGCGTACAACAATGCATGAATCGGTTCACCAGGCGCCATTGACGCCGCCAAATCTTTCAAAAACCGTATGAAACCACTCTCTGAAGAATCCATACCCTTAGTAAACCAACTAGTAATTGTTGCCGGAAATAAGATGATGGAAGAAGCAAATATTGGAGGAATCACACCTGCCATATTCAACTTCAACGGCAAGTGACTACTCTGCCCACCGTAAACCTTATTTCCAACCTGACGCTTAGCATAGTTGACTAATATCTTACGTTGACCACGCTCAATAAAAACAACTACGAAAGTAACAGCACCGGCGATTAAACATATCAACATTGCAGATACGTAATGCATAGAACCCGTACGAACCAATTCAAATAAGCTAGCCAACGCGTTTGGCAGTCCAGAAGCAATACCGGCAAAAATAATAATTGATATACCATTACCGAGACCTCGTTCGGTAATTTGCTCACCTAACCACATCAAAAACATCGTACCAGTAACTAAAGTTACAGTAGTCGTAAATCGAAATGCCATTCCAGGATCAATTACCAATCCAGGTTGTGCCTCCGATCCAAAAGCTATGAAATATGCCTGTATCGTTGCTAACAACAAAGTACCATAACGTGTATATTGTGTAATCTTCCTACGTCCAGATTCGCCTTCTTTTTTCAAGGCCTCTAGCTGTGGCGAAACTATTGACATTAACTGCATAATGATCGATGCAGAAATATACGGCGTGATACCTAAGGCAAATATCGTAAAACGTGATAAAGCCCCACCGGAGAACATATTAAACATTCCAAGAATGCCACCTTGGTTTTGTTTAAACAATTCAGCCAGAGACGTTGGATCTATACCAGGAACTGGTATATGCGCGCCAACCCTATATACGACAAGTGCACCTAGTAAAAACCATAGTCTTCCCCAGGGAAAACCGCTAGCTGCACTTTTAGCCTGCTGTGGAGATGTTGCCAATTATTGCTCCAGTGTCCGCACTGATTAAGCGACTGTGCCGCCAGCAGCTTCGATTGCAGCTCTTGCGCCTTTAGTGGCGATCAAACCGTTCAAAGTTACCTTTTTAGTGATTGTTCCCGCCATAATCACGCGAACTACGCGTGCGAGCTCAGAAACTACACCAGCTTGTTTCAATGCTAGGATATCGATCTCAGAAACTGGTAAATTCTCCAGATCCGTCAATCTAACTTCCGCTTTATATGGCGTAGCCAAGGATTTAAAACCACGCTTAGGCAATCGACGCTGCAAAGGCATCTGACCGCCTTCGAAGCCGACTTTGTGAAAACCGCCTGAACGAGATTTTTGACCTTTGTGACCACGGCCTGCTGTCTTACCCAAACCAGAACCGATACCACGACCCACACGACGTTTGTAGTGTTTAGCGCCATCAGCCGGCTGTATTGTATTTAATTCCATAATTTGCTCCGATCATAAGCCTGAGAGCTTACGATACAACCTTCACAAGATACGAGACTTTGTTGATCATGCCGCGTACTGATGGTGTATCTTGCAATTCAGAAACTGAATTCACACGACGCAAGCCCAAACCGCGAACTGTAGCACGATGGGACTCACGAGTCCCGATCAGACCTTTGACCAAAGTTACTTTTACTGTCTTTGTCATTTCAATCACCTTAGCCCAGAATTTCTTCAAGGGTCTTGCCACGTTTAGCGGCAATTTCTGATGGCGTACTCATTTTGGACAAACCATCCAAAGTAGCACGAACCATATTGTATGGATTGGTGGAGCCATTGGATTTAGCAACAACATTCACTACACCTAACACTTCAAAAATTGCGCGCATTGGACCACCAGCAATAACACCAGTACCCTCTTTTGCTGGCATGATCATCACTTTAGATGCACCATGCTGCCCAGTAACGGCGTGCTGCAGAGTGCCATTCTTGAGAGTGACTTTTATCATTTTACGGCGAGCTTCTTCCATCGCTTTTTGAACGGCTACAGGAACCTCTTTCGATTTTCCTTTACCCATACCGATACGACCATCACCATCACCAACTACTGTCAATGCAGCAAAACCCATGATACGACCACCTTTAACCACTTTGGTTACTCGGTTAATCGCGATCATTTTTTCGCGCATGCCATCATCGGGCTTATCAGCCGCCATCTTCGCTTGCATTTTTGCCATGACGAATTTTCCTTAGAACTTCAAGCCAGCTTCACGCGCAGCTTCCGCCAACGCCTTGATGCGACCATGGTAACGGAAACCGGAGCGATCAAACGCGACTTCGGTAACCCCTGCTTTTAACGCTTTTTCTGCAACACGCTTACCAACCAAAGTTGCAGCTGCTGCGTTACCGCCATTGCCAGATATTGCCGCCAACTCTGCGCGCACTTCAGCCTCTAAAGTAGATGCCGATGCTAACACTTTGGCATCAGGGCCAATGATGTTCGCATAGATATGCAGATTTGTGCGATGCACTGCAAGGCGAATAACCTTGAGCTCTGCGATCTTGGCACGTGTTTGAGTCGCGCGGCGCAGACGTGATTGTTTCTTATCCATCGTCAACCCCTATTACTTCTTCTTGGTTTCTTTAATCACAACCACTTCGTCCGCGTAGCGGACACCCTTGCCTTTGTACGGCTCTGGGCTGCGGTATGCACGGACTTCAGCTGCCACTTGACCTACCTGTTGCTTGTTAACCCCTTTAATCAGGATTTCGGTAGGCGTTGGTGTAGCACACGTTACGCCTTCTGGCATTTGGTGCACAACTGGATGTGAAAACCCCAAGGACAAATTTAATTTATCGCCTTGTGCTTGGGCTTTATAACCAACTCCAACCAGGTTGAGTTTTCTTTCAAATCCTTTAGTAACGCCGCTAACCATGTTGTTGACTAGAGCACGCAAAGTACCCGTCATTGCATTGGCTTCACGACCGTCATTAGCGGGTGAAAAACTCAAAGTTCCGTTGTCATTAACTACTTTCACCAAACCGTTTAAGTTCTGTGTAAGCGCACCCATCGGGCCTTTTACTATAATCTGCTCTGCTGAAATCTTAACTTCAGATCCTGCTGGCAAAGCGATTGGCATTTTACCTACTCGAGACATCTTGCACTCCTTAGGCGACGTAGCAAATAACTTCGCCACCGACACCGGTTGCGCGTGCTTTGCGGTCAGTCATAACGCCTTTTGGTGTGGAAACAATCGCCACTCCCAAACCGTTCATAACACTTGGAATCTCGTCTTTACCTTTGTAAACACGAAGACCAGGGCGAGAAACACGCTCCAAGCGCTCAATAACAGGACGTCCTGCGTAATATTTCAAACCGATTTTTAATTCGGACTTACCTGCAGCTTCAACAACTGCGAAATCCTCAATGTAACCTTCATCTTTAAGTACGCTTGCGATTGCAATCTTTACTTTGGAAGATGGCATAGCAACGGCAGTTTTTTGAACAACTTGCGCGTTACGGATGCGGGTCAGCATATCGGCGATAGGATCGCTCATACTCATTGCATATTCTCCTATTACCAGCTGGCTTTAGTCATACCCGGAATTTCGCCACGCATAGCGAACTCACGGATCTTAATACGGCCCAAACCGAATTTACGGAATGTGCCACGTGGGCGACCTGTCAAGGCGCAGCGATTGCGCTGACGAGTCGGATTAGAGTTACGTGGCAATGCCTGCAATTTAAGGCGAGCTTCATACCGCTCTTCCTCAGATTTTGATTGGTCATCAATGATGGCCTTCAATTCGGCGCGTTTACCAGCAAATTTCTTCACAAGGTCTGCACGCTTTTGCTCACGATTAATCAGTGCCAATTTTGCCATGGCGACCTCAGTTTCTGAACGGAAATTTAAATGCGGCGAGAAGAGCTTTCGCTTCTTCGTCGGTCTTTGCTGTCGTCGTGATACTAATATTCATACCACGCAGCACGTCGATCTTGTCGTACTCAATCTCAGGGAAAATAATTTGCTCCTTGACACCGATATTATAATTACCACGACCATCAAACGCACGACCAGACACACCACGGAAATCACGCACACGCGGCAAAGCCACAGTTACGAAACGATCTAGGAATTCATACATTTGAGCGCCACGCAAAGTCACCATACAACCGATTGGATAACCTTCGCGAATTTTAAAACCAGCTATCGCTTTACGCGCCTTAGTTACCACAGGCTTTTGACCAGCAATCTTAGTCAAATCACCAACAGCGTGCTCAATAATCTTTTTATCAGCAATTGCTTCTGATAAACCCATATTTAGGGTAATTTTTAATATCCGAGGCACTTCCATTGGAGACTTGTAAGAAAACTTCTCTGTCAAATCCGCAACAACTTTTTCTTTATAAAATGCTTGTAGACGAGCCATGATGTTACGCCTTCACAACTTCACCGGTAGACTTATAGATACGGATTTTTTTACCATCCACTACCTTGAAGCCTACACGATCTGCTTTGCCAGATGCCGCATTAAATACTGCAACATTGGAAACATGAATCGGCATCAATTTATCAACGATGCCACCAACTGCCCCAGTCATTGGATTAGGCTTAGTCGCTTTTTTTGCAACATTGACACCTGCCACAACTATGTAATTCGCGTCTACGCATTGCTGCACTTGACCGCGCTTACCTTTGTCTTTACCTGTCAAGACAATGACTTCATCGTTTTTACGAATTTTGTTCATCACAACCCCTTACAGCACTTCTGGAGCTAGCGAAACGATTTTCATAAAGCGCTCAGTACGCAATTCACGTGTCACTGGGCCGAAAATACGAGTTCCTATAGGCTCTAACTTTGCATTTAACAAAACTGCAGCATTGCTATCAAACTTAACCAAGGAGCCATCTTGACGACGAACACCCTTAGCAGTTCTCACAACAACAGCATTGTAAATTTCACCTTTTTTTACACGACCACGAGGCGCAGCAGATTTAACAGTGACTTTAATTACATCACCTATACCCGCATAACGACGCTTAGAGCCACCCAATACCTTAATGCACAAAACTTCGCGCGCACCAGTATTATCAGCCACTTCAAGCCGGCTTTCTGTTTGAATCATAATGTTCTCTTTCCCAACTTAATCCACACAATCCGCACGATGCAAATCTGTAGTCAGTTTTGGTCCTGCCAGCCAACCCAATACACAACAAACAATGCACGAGCCAACTGATTAGGTGGACGAATTTTTAATTACTCTCACAAACGTTTTTCATTCTGCGAAAGGCATTTAGGCTGCCACATACATAATTTGCAAATGACAGCCAACTATTATTACATCAAAAAACAAATTGTGCAATAACTTTATAAAACTTGTGCGACTTGAACCACACGCGTCACAGTCCAAGCTTTAGTCTTGGAAATAGGACGACCCTCTTGAATTTCAACGGTATCCCCAGCCTTAGCTTGGTTTGCTTCATCATGAGCGTGGTACTTGTTAGTACGAACGATGATTTTACCGTACAAAGGATGTTTGACATGACGTTCAACGACTACTGTTACAGTCTTGTCCATCTTGTCAGAAACAACCTTACCAATCAATGTGCGCTTCAATGCCACTTTAGTTTGAACACTAACTTGATCGTTCATTATTTGGCATCCTTCTGATTCATGACAGTTTTTACGCGTGCGATATCGCGGCGAACCTTTTTGAGCTGAGAGGTATTGTTCAATTGCTGCGTTGCAATTTGCATACGCAGACTAAATTGAGCTTTCAACAGTTCATTCAGTTCTTTTGCCAACGCCGCCGGATCTTTACCTTGGAGTTCAGATACTTTCATTTACAACCCCTATTATTGGCCGACTTGACGCACGACGAACGTAGTCAATAACGGCAGTTTAGCTGCAGCTAAGCGGAACGCTTCGCGTGCGAGCGTTTCATCAACGCCATCCATTTCGTACAACATTTTACCTGGTTGAATCTCGGCAACATAGTACTCAGGATTACCCTTACCATTACCCATACGAACTTCTGCAGGCTTCTGAGAGATTGGCTTATCTGGGAAAATACGGATCCAGATACGGCCACCACGTTTAATGTGACGAGTCATAGCACGACGTGCTGCTTCGATTTGTCGAGCAGTAATACGACCACGACCTATTGCCTTAAGACCAAACTCACCAAAAGAAACAGCAGTACCACGGGAATGAGAAATCCCCTTGTTACGACCTTTTTGTTCTTTACGGTACTTTCTACGTGCTGGTTGCAGCATGATTATTCTCCTGCTTTCTCAGCCGGTGCCGCAACTGTTGCGCCATCTACTTTCGTGCGAGCACGCTTGGCTGCAGGTGCTGCTGCGATACCGGTTGTTTGACCTTCTGGACGCTTAGTGCGAGGACGGCTACTTGGCTTACCATCGTCACGGCGAGGACCACGACGCTTCTTATCGTCTTCTGGAGTAGATTCTATAACTGGCGCATCACCATTAGCTAAGCGATCACCTTTGTAAACCCAAACCTTAACACCGATGATTCCGTAAGTAGTAGATGCTTCGCTAAAACCGTAATCGATGTCGGCACGCAATGTGTGCAGCGGCACGCGGCCTTCACGATACCATTCCTTACGAGCAATTTCGATACCGTTCAAGCGACCACTAGACATAATTTTAATGCCTTTAGCGCCTAAACGCATCGCATTTTGCATAGCACGTTTCATCGCGCGACGAAACATAATACGTTTTTCGAGTTGCTGAGCAATAGAATCGGAAATTAATTGCGCGTCAATCTCTGGCTTACGAATTTCCTCGATATTGACATGAACTGGCACGCCCATCAACTTGGCCAAATCCGCCTTCAACAGTTCAATATCTTCACCTTTTTTACCGATTACAACACCCGGACGGGAGCTATAAATGGTAATACGGGCATTTTTTGCTGGACGCTCAATAGTAATACGACCTACTGATGCATTCTTCAGTTTTTTCTTCAGATACGCACGTACTTTAAGATCTTCCCCAAGCATAGAAGCAAAATTACCATTGCCTGCATACCAACGAGATGACCAGTTACGCGTTACCGCAAGACGAAAACCGGTTGGATGTATCTTCTGTCCCATCGCGACTCCTTAATTACCGACAGTCACGTATATGTGACAGGATTGTTTAGAGATACGATCGCCACGACCTTTTGCACGCGCTGTAAAACGCTTCAAAATCGTGCCTTTTTCAACATAGATAGTCTTTACTTTCAACTCATCGATATCAGCGCCATCATTATGCTCAGCATTTGCAATTGCAGATTCCAAGACTTTTTTAATGATTGTTGCACCTTTTTTCGGGCTGAAAGCCAAGATATTCAATGCCTGATCTACTTTTTTACCGCGAATCAGATCTGCCACTAGGCGACCTTTTTGCTCAGACAGACGCACACCGCGCAGAATTGCTTTAGTTTCCATCATTGCACCTATCTCTTAGCCTTTTTATCGGCGGCGTGACCTTTGAACGTACGAGTCAACGCAAATTCGCCAAGTTTATGACCGACCATATTTTCGGACACATAAACTGGTACGTGCTGCTTACCGTTATGCACCGCGATTGTCAGGCCAATAAAGTCCGGCATAATTGTCGAACGACGTGACCATGTTTTAATTGGCTTTTTGTCTTTAATTGCTTGCGCAGTTTCGACTTTTTTCACCAAGTGGGCGTCGCAAAACGGCCCTTTTTTCGCTGAACGTGTCATGTATTACCCCTTATTTCTTGCCGCGGCGTGAGACGATCATCGAGGTCGTGCGCTTGTTGCGACGAGTCTTTTTACCCTTGGTTTGCTGACCCCATGGAGATACTGGATGACGACCTGCTGCTGTTTTACCCTCACCACCACCATGCGGGTGATCAACAGGATTCATAACAACACCGCGAACGGTAGGTCGAACACCACGCCAACGCATAGCACCAGCCTTACCAATCTTACGCAGATTGTGCTCTCCATTACCAACTTCACCGATTGTTGCGCGACATTCAATATGGATACGGCGAACTTCACCTGAACGCAAACGAACCTGCGCATAAGTACCATCACGCGCCATCAGAACGACACCAGCACCAGCAGTACGAGCGATTTGAGCGCCCTTACCAGGCAACATTTCGACGCAATGCATTGTCGTACCTACCGGAATATTGCGAATAGGCAAACAATTACCGGATTTAATCGGCGCTTGGGAACCATTCATTAACTGATCACCAACGGCCATTCCCTTAGTAGCAATAATATATTGACGCTCACCATCTGCATAACACAACAACGCGATGTGTGCAGTACGATTAGGATCGTATTCAATACGCTCTACTTTTGAAGGAATACCGTCTTTATTACGCTTGAAATCAACTAAACGATAATGCTGTTTGTGACCACCACCGATGTGACGAGTAGTGATATGGCCATTATTATTACGGCCAGCAGTTTTAGATTTCTTTTCCAACAATGCGGCAAACGGACGACCTTTATAAAGACCCTCTGTTACCACTTTTACCATACCACGACGACCTGGCGAGGTTGGCTTCATCTTAACGAGTGCCATGCTTATGCCCCTTCAGTGAAGTTGATTTCTTGGCCTGGCTTTAAACACACAAAAGCTCGTTTTGTATGATTTCTGCGACCATTAAATCTACCAGTACGTTTTTGTTTACCTTGACGATTTGCTACTTGAACAGATTCAACCTGAACCTTAAACAGCAATTCTACGGCAGCTTTAATTTCTGGCTTTGTAGCATCTGGCATGACCAAAAATACTACCTGCTCATTCTTCTCAGCAACCATAGTCGCCTTTTCCGAAATCACAGGAGCCAGCAACACCTTCATCAGGCGCTCTTCGCTATGTTTAACTAATGCGTTCATGCCAGCATCTCCTCAATCTTGATCAATGCAGACTTGGTAATCAATACTTTCTTGTAGAAAACCAAAGAAACTGGATCAGCATAACGGGGCTCTACAACCAAAACATTTACCAAGTTGCGAGCAGCAAGCATCAAGTTTTCATTGAATTCTTCAGTAATAATTAACACTGAATCCAAACATCCCATCGTCTTCAACTTTTCAGACAGCAATTTCGTTTTCGGCGCATCAACAGCAATACTATCTACAATACTCAGGCGACCCTCACGAGCCAACTGAGACAATATCGAGCAAATACCAGCGCGATACATCTTTTTGTTAACCTTGTGTGAAAAATTTTCATCCGGTGAGTTTGGAAATATACGACCACCACCACGCCAGAGTGGCGAAGATGACATACCAGCACGAGCACGGCCAGTACCTTTTTGACGCCAAGGCTTCTTCGTCGTGTGATGAACTTCTTCACGATCTTTTTGCTTGCGATTACCGCTACGCGCATTTGCCTGAAAAGCAACGACGACTTGGTGAATCAAAGCCTCGTTATAGTCACGAGCAAAAATAGTATCCGGAGCAACAACATTAGAAGCAGATTGACCATCTGCATTTAGGAGCTTCAGTTCCATAATTAAGCTCCGTTCTTCGTTTTAACTTTAATAGCCGGCAATACAATTACCTGACCATTTTTTGCGCCTGGCACGGCACCCTTAACAAGCAATAATTGACGATCAGCATCTACACGTGCGATCACCAAATTTTGCACCGTACGATTATCATCACCAAGATGACCCGTCATACGTTTACCAGGAAACACACGACCTGGATCTTGCGCCATACCGATTGAACCAGGAACATTATGGGAACGCGAGTTACCATGTGTTGCACGACCGGAAGAAAAATGATAGCGCTTGATAACGCCGGCATAACCCTTACCAATTGTCACACCCTGAACGTCGACCTTCTGACCAACCTCAAACAATCCAACAGGCACGACATCGCCCGCCTTCATCTCAGAAGCTTTAACAGCATCAACACGGAATTCTTTTAATACAGTACCAGCTTCAACACCCGCTTTTGCAAGATGACCGGCAGCCGCCTTAGTTACACGGGATGCGCGGCGCTGGCCGAAAGTTACCTGAACAGCGGAATAACCATCTGTTTCAGGAGTTTTAATTTGTGTCACGCGGTTGTTGGATACGTCTAGCACAGTAACTGGAATTGAATCACCATCATCTGTAAAAATACGCATCATGCCAACCTTGCGACCTACAAGGCCCAAGCTCATTTTTTTCTCCATTCTCACCTACGATTGGGTGAGGCTGACTATTAAAAAACTTAAACAAATAGATCGACACATGTCGATCTACAGCTAAGCCTTCGATTATAGCTTGCTAAATTTTATTTCACAAGACTATTTATTTGAAAATGCTAAAAATTATGGTATGTAGCATTTTCTATTTGCGACTATAAAATTTATTGCAACTTGATTTCTACATCCACACCAGCTGGCAAGTCTAACTTCATCAAGGCATCAACCGTTTTATCAGTTGGATCAACGATGTCCATCAGGCGTTGATGAGTGCGGATTTCAAATTGATCGCGAGAAGTTTTGTTCACGTGTGGCGAGCGCAAAACGTCAAAACGCTGAATCCGTGTTGGCAAAGGCACTGGCCCTTTAACAACAGCGCCAGTACGTTTAGCTGTTTCCACGATTTCAAGAGCAGACTGATCGATCAATTTGTAATCGAAAGCCTTTAGACGAATACGGATTTTTTGATTAGTAGACATAACATTTCCTAAAAAGAACGAGCTACGGATATTAAATTCAGATCCGTAGCATTTTTTCAAACAAAGAACAAAATTACGATTAGGTCAAAACAAGTTCATGCTTAATGAAGTCACGAACTCTGACTGAATTAATCGGCCAAGATTTTAGCAACAACACCAGCACCAACTGTACGACCACCTTCACGAATCGCGAAGCGCAAGCCTTCTTCCATCGCAATCGGGTTGATCAGCTTGACTGTGATAGAGACGTTATCACCTGGCATGACCATTTCTTTATCTTTCGGCAACTCGATCGAGCCAGTTACGTCCGTTGTGCGGAAGTAGAACTGTGGACGGTAGTTGTTGAAGAATGGTGTGTGACGACCACCTTCGTCTTTGGACAAGACGTAGATTTCACCTGTGAAGTGAGCATGTGGCTTGATGGAGCCTGGCTTTGCTAATACTTGACCGCGCTGTACGTCTTCACGCTTAGTGCCGCGCAACAATACACCAACGTTGTCGCCTGCCTGACCTTGATCGAGCAATTTGCGGAACATTTCAACGCCTGTGCAAGTCGTAACTGCCGTGTCGCTGATGCCGATGATTTCTAATGATTCACCAACTTTGACGATACCGCGTTCGATACGGCCTGTTACGACAGTACCGCGACCGGAGATGGAGAAGACGTCTTCTACTGGCAACAGGAAGGCGCCGTCAACAGCGCGTTCTGGTGTTGGGATGTAGCTGTCTAGTGCATCAGCGAGTTTCATGATGGCTTCTTCGCCCAGTGGACCTTTGTCGCCTTCGAGCGCCAATTTTGCGGATCCTTGGATGATAGGCAGGTCGTCGCCTGGGAATTCGTATTTGGACAGTAATTCACGTACTTCCATTTCAACGAGTTCTAACAATTCAGCGTCATCAACCATGTCGCACTTGTTCAGGAATACGATGATGTAAGGAACACCAACTTGGCGCGCCAACAGGATGTGCTCACGAGTTTGTGGCATTGGGCCGTCTGCTGCGGAGCAAACCAAGATCGCGCCGTCCATCTGTGCTGCGCCAGTAATCATGTTTTTAACATAATCAGCATGGCCTGGACAGTCTACGTGGGCGTAGTGGCGATTGGCTGTTTCGTATTCAACGTGGGCTGTGTTGATCGTGATGCCGCGTGCTTTTTCTTCTGGCGCTGCGTCAATTTGATCGTAGGCTTTGGCTTCGCCGCCAAACTTCTTGGACAATACTGTCGCGATCGCTGCCGTCAATGTGGTTTTACCGTGATCTACGTGACCAATTGTGCCTACGTTGACGTGCGGCTTGGTGCGCTCAAACTTACCTTTTGCCATTTTATTCTTCCTTCAAAAAGAACGATTTATCAATAATGAACCCACTTCGGCATGAAGTGGGCTTGTCAGATGCTTTAAAACTTTTTAATGGACTGAATTCAGATTATTTTGATTTCGAAGTCACGATTGCGTCGATAACGTTTTTCGGCGCTTCTGCATAATGCTTAAATTCCATAGTGTATGTTGCACGACCTTGCGTTGCAGAACGCAAAGAAGTCGAGTAACCAAACATTTCGGACAAAGGCACTTCAGCCTTAATGATCTTACCGCCGCCACCAGGAATCTCATCCATACCTTGGACCATCCCGCGACGTGAGGACAAATCGCCCATCACTGTACCAGCGTAATCTTCTGGAGTTTCAACTTCAACGGCCATCATTGGCTCGAGAATAACTGGACTCGCCTTGCGACAACCATCTTTAAATGCCATCGAACCTGCCATACGGAATGCGTTTTCGTTGGAATCGACATCATGGTAAGAACCGAAGAACAATGTGACTTTAACGTCAACGACTGGATAACCAGCCAGTACGCCTGAAGCTAGAGTTTCAATCACGCCTTTTTCTACCGCGGGGATATATTCACGAGGAACAGTACCACCTTTGATCGCATCAACGAATTCAAAACCTTTACCCGGTTCTTGCGGTTCGATTTTCAGAACTACGTGACCATATTGACCACGACCACCAGATTGCTTAACAAATTTACCTTCGATTTCTTCGCAAGTCTTGCGAATAGTTTCACGGTATGCAACTTGTGGTTTGCCGACAGTCGCTTCAACGCCGAATTCACGACGCATACGGTCAACAATAATTTCCAGATGCAACTCACCCATACCGCCGATGATAGTCTGACCAGATTCTTCATCCGTCTTCACGCGGAAAGAAGGATCTTCTTGCGCCAAGCGATTCAACGCTAGACCCATTTTTTCCTGATCTTGTTTAGTTTTCGGCTCAACTGCCTGAGAAATAACTGGCTCAGGGAATACCATACGCTCCAAAGTAATGATGGAAGATGGATCGCACAAAGTCTCACCGGTAGTAGCATCTTTCAGACCAACAGCAGCAGCAATATCACCCGCATGTACTTCTTTGATTTCTTCACGCTGGTTTGCATGCATCTGCAAAATACGACCAAGACGTTCTTTCTTATTCTTGTTCGGGTTGAATACTGTATCACCCGACTTAACCATACCAGAATAGACGCGGAAAAAAATCAACTGACCAACAAACGGATCAGTCATGATTTTAAAGGCCAAAGCTGAAAACTTCTCAGTATCTTCTGGCTTGCGCGAAGTCGGCTCGTCGTACTCATCCAATCCTGTGACTGGCGGAATATCAACCGGTGAAGGCAAGTATTCAATAACCGCATCCAACATGGCTTGTACGCCTTTGTTTTTAAATGCAGTACCGCACATCATAGGAACAATTTCAGCCGCAATAGTGCGTGCACGAATTGCTGTTTTGATGTCTTCCTCAGACAAATCGCCTTCTTCAAGGTATTTGTTCATCAACTCTTCTGTTGATTCTGCAGCAGCATCCAACATTTTTTCGCGCCATTCTTGAGCTGAAGCAGCAAGTTCAGCAGGAATTTCGCGATAGTCAAATTTCATACCTTGAGAGGCTTCATCCCAATAGATTGCCTTCATCTTGACCAGATCAACTACGCCCAAGAAGTTTTCTTCTGCGCCGATAGGGATTTGCATCAAAATTGGATTTGCTTTCAAACGTGTACGCATTTGCTCATACACTTTGAAGAAGTTTGCGCCAGTACGATCCATTTTGTTGACGAAAGCCAAACGTGGAACTTTGTACTTATTAGCCTGACGCCATACAGTTTCAGACTGAGGCTGCACACCACCTACCGCACAGTAAACCATGCAGGCGCCATCAAGAACACGCATGGAACGCTCAACTTCGATCGTGAAGTCAACGTGACCAGGAGTATCAATAATATTAATGTGATGCTCAGGAAAATTATTCGCCATGCCTTTCCAGAAGCATGTTGTCGCAGCAGAGGTGATAGTAATACCACGTTCCTGCTCTTGCTCCATCCAGTCCATGGTAGCCGCGCCATCATGCACTTCACCGATTTTGTGGTTTACACCGGTATAAAACAAAACGCGCTCAGTTGTCGTCGTTTTACCAGCATCAATGTGAGCCGAAATACCGATATTGCGGTAGCGCTCAATGGGGGTCTTACGGGCCATAGCTAATCCTAAATCTTTTAATGGACAAAACCGAGCGCAATTTTTTTTGAAAATTACGCCCGGCCTGATTCAAATTACCTGCCAGAACCATTGCATAAAAATACACAATAGCCCCTTACTTTTACTTTTAGAAACGGAAGTGGGAGAAAGCCTTGTTGGCTTCTGCCATACGATGAACTTCATCACGCTTCTTCATTGCTCCGCCGCGACCTTCTGCAGCTTCGAGCAGTTCGCCACCCAAACGTTGTGGCATAGATTTTTCACTGCGCTTATTAGCTGCTTCACGCAACCAACGCATAGACAAAGCCAAACGGCGAACTGGACGAACTTCAACTGGCACTTGATAGTTAGCACCACCAACGCGGCGAGACTTGACCTCAACCAACGGTTTAGCATTACTGATTGCCAGTGCAAACACTTCCAATGGATCTTTACCAGATTTTTGCTGGATGTGATTAAACGCACCGTAAATAATGCCCTCAGCAACAGACTTCTTGCCTGACAACATCAATACGTTTACAAATTTTGCTACTTCTACATTGCCGAACTTTGGGTCCGGCAGAATATCCCGTTTCGGGACTTCACGACGACGTGGCATTTCGATTCCTTTTCAATCTTCAGTTGAGTCGCAGATAACATTTCATCTACTTCTCGCGGCAAGCCATCATAACCTGCCACTTACTCAGCCCATTAGGGGCCGACACTGCTCCATTTTATGGAGATTAATTTACAAGAGTATTACTTCTTAACGGCCTTAGCGCGCTTCGTACCGTATTTGGAACGAGCTTGCTTACGGTCTTTAACGCCTTGAGTATCCAAAGCACCGCGAACCATATGGTAACGCACACCCGGCAAATCCTTTACACGACCACCGCGCAACAGCACTACGCTATGTTCTTGCAAGTTATGGCCTTCACCACCGATATACGAAATTACTTCGAAACCGTTAGTCAGACGTACTTTGGCAACTTTACGCAAAGCCGAGTTAGGCTTTTTTGGAGTTGTCGTATAAACGCGGGTACAAACGCCACGTTTTTGCGGGCTGTTTTCCAGCGCCGGTGATTTGCTTTTGACACGTACAGAAACACGTGGCTGGCGAATCAGTTGATTGATGGTTGGCATCGTTTTTAATCCAACAAAATACAACGTTAAACACAAACCCGGAAACGGTTGCCCGGGGACTTAAATCTTTATTGGCATCGAACTTTCATCCGACACACCCGATTTTTGCTGAATAAACCAACCATATTTTTGGGAAAATATGCAAGCTATAGACCATCCAAAATCGAGAACTCGCAAGTTTAAACCCTAGATCTTGCCGCTGTCAATCTGTTTGTGTGGGCGTAAGCTGCACCAAATCAAGTAGTTAGCGCGGAATGATCATAAGTTTGGGCTTACAGAATAGCCCGTTTGCGCTGGAATACAAGGCAAGCATTTAGGGTCGTATTCACAAACAGCTTGAAAATAAATTGCAACATAGTTTTTCTCATTAACACCAAGCCATCTTAAATCCTTTATATTTACGCGCTTTAACCGAGAATTAACATTAGGATTTGAGTTGACGACGGATACACTTTTCAAGGCAGTTTTGGCATGAGCTTGTTGTAAATAAGGTGCTGATGGCGAGCCATTGGCAACGAAGTACATCAAAAGTGACCAAAAATGTTCCGTCAGCACTCAAATAGCACGACCGGTGCGCCGGATGGAAAATCTCGGTTTTCGCTGTATTCACGATTCACCGCGCTTGGCGCATGTCTGGGCATCGCGCCTGGCAAATCACACCGGACCACCATCACCATGCCGCCTTTGTTGCAGCCCGCCGCTATTTATATTGTTGTCAGCTATTTTTTACTGTCGGCATTACCATTCTTCTCATTGCTGCTAGGTAAGTCCGTAGAACAGGCTTGGCAGATTGTGATGATGGAAGTAATCACCTGGCTTGCCTTATGGGCAACCATGAAGCGGCCGCGCTGGTTTCACTGGTTGCTGCTCCCTGCTTTTTTTGCGGTACCAACGGAAATCTATTTGCGTCTGTTTTTTGGGCAAGGTATCTCAACGCACCATCTGGGTATCATCGCAGAGACCAGCCCGAAAGAAGCGCTTGAATTTTTAGGCAATAAAGTCTGGCTATTGTTACTCGTATCGATCACCGTCATTGCCTGGTGGTGGAGTATTTTAAAGTTAAGCAAACGAACTCAGGCGCTGGATTGGACACACAAGTCGCGCTGGGTGGTCATCGTCTTAGTGCTGTGCGGCGCAGTCACATGGACTTACGGCGAGCAAGTTGGCATTGCATCTGCATCCGCCAAAGCCAGCGCAAAGGTGTCAACTAGCTTAAGCGCTAGCACCTCTGCCAGCGAGGAAGAAGATGAGGATGAAGACGACGACAGCAGTACCTCGGCACCAACAGCAGCATCAATATCAGTGCCAGCATCTGTCTCAGCACCATCAGTGACAGGTAAAAAGATCACTTTCTATGAGAAAGCCTGGAATCAGCTACTGCCGACGCTCCCCAAACTACCTCATTGGGCAAAGATCCCTTACGACGAGGAAACCTTTGCCCGCACCTGGCCGTTCGGCCTAGTTATCCGGGGCAAGGATTTTTGGAATGAGCGCAGTTATTTGTCGCAGCTTGCCGAAAAGAGTAGTGAATTCCACTTTAAAGCGAGTCTGACTGGCGATAAAAATCAGCCCCAAATCGTCGTCATGGTGATTGGAGAATCCTCACGCTATGACCGTTGGAGTCTCAACGGCTATGAGCGCGCTACCAATCCATTGTTAAAGCAGGAAAGCAAGCTCGTCAGTTTTACCGATGTAGTAACTGCCGTCTCTGCTACCCGTTTGTCGGTACCTATCATCGTCTCGCGCAAGCCTGCGGCACAGAGTTTAAAAGCGGGTTTTGCTGAAAAGTCGTTTATCAGCGCGTTCAAAGAAGCGGGTTTTAAAACATTTTGGTTGTCAAATCAAATGAGCTTTGGGCAATTTGATACGCCGACCTCTGTGTTTGCCAAAGAAGCCGACGTCACACAGTTTTTAAATCTAGGCGGCTTTACGAATAACTCCAGTCTGGATCAAATTTTGTTGTCGCCGATGGAAAATGCCATGCACGACCCAGCAGTTAAAAAACTGATTGTGCTGCACACCTTGGGTAATCATTGGAATTACAGCCATCGCCATCCTAAAGAATTCGACCAGTGGAAGCCATCGTTATTTGGCATCAACAATCCGGCCTATACCGATCTAAAAAACAAGCAAGCGCTCAATAATAGCTATGACAATTCCGTGCTGTATGTTGACTGGATGTTGTCTGAGGTAATCAAGCGACTCAAAACGAGTCAGCAGCTAACCTCGATGCTGTATGTATCTGATCACGGACAAACCTTGTATGACGGCAGTTGCAACCTCGCCTTTCATGGCCATAACACGCAGTATGAATTCCATATTCCGGCTTTCATGTGGTACTCGGACGCGTATCAAGCCCAGTATCCCGACAAGATCAAACAATTGTACAAACACCAGAACGCCAGGCTGTCCACAGAGAACGTATTTCATTCTTTATTGGACATGGCGAATATCCATTACCCTGGCGAGCGCCTTGAATGGAGTTTTCTAAGTCCGAAGTTGCAAACCCATATTCGCTATGTTGATAGCTATGGCTGGACCAACTATGACAATGCGACATTCAAAGGTGATTGCCGTGAGGTGATGGATAAAAAGACACCGCTGACGCAAGAGAAATAAAAAAAACAGGGGAGTATGTGAATTGAAAGCCGTATTGTCCAATCATTCTATGGACAATGTCAGCCAACTACACCATACACCCTCATGTATATAAATTAAACTACCCAAAACTAACCAAAACTCGTCAGATAAGAAAGCGGCGATTAATTCCCGCTTTCTTTAGACATCGTCCGAAATAAAGACCACGCCATTCCGCCGAGTAGGAGTAAACCTGCTGCCAGCGCTGCCCATAACCAGATTTTGTTGGACGCACTTTTGTTCTCTTTTGTCGCTGATGGCTGCGGATTTGCTGCTGCGGATTCGACCGGTGTTGTAGCAGCTGAGATATTCACGCTTGCCGCATCCATTTTAAATACCTGATCTTTACGGTAAGCAGGTAGTAATGTCGCTAGCGGCAGCGCGCTGCTGTCTTTTTGATCCACGCCCCATTGCAGGCTAAACGGTGGATTTCCTCGCGCTAAAAAGGCCAGATTACGTGGAATACTGGCAATTTCTATTGTCGGCGGCGTCGCCCCAAGCAAACTAATCGCACCTGCTGTTTGTAAGCGCAAACGGGTATAAATATCACCGTTCATGGGCAGATTTTCTGACTCGACCTCATACTCACCTTGCTTTAAGCGATACAAGACACTCTGAGTTAATCCAATGAAATTATCTACCGGCGCGGCATCTGCCTGGCGCTTATGGCGCAAAGCATGCAAGACGTATAAAACGTACAGCGGCGAGTGATATAGGCGATGCTCTCCATAGCTTGTACCATCCGGATTACCCGATGTATTCGCTGGTAACTCACCCAAAATCTGCACATCTGCCAGTGTATTAATCTCTGCAAGCCGAATCCGCAGGCTATCGATCGGCGTATTCTTGGGTAACAGGTAATCGCAATAATGAATCTCGCACCTTATCGCCGAAATACGGCTAGACCATTGCAAGGGCGACAGCGTTTCTAGCTGCTTCACACTATCCAGCGTGAACGAGAGTATCGCCGCGCTGCGGGCTGAATCAAGCCAACGCAAACGTAAAAACCGGGCATGGACGCCATATAAATCCAGGGTTAGTCGTTCTATCGTCGCGCCCTGTTGTTTGAGTATCGCCAGTTGCTGCTCACCACCTATGCTGCGCCATTGATGCAAATCATCGCTCGCTTCCAGCGTCAAGGGAAACAAACCTTCCGCATTGTCTGCCAAGCTCACACGCGCTTGCAAAAATTGTCCTTGAACCTGGCTGGCGTCGATAATCCAATCGCCGGCCGATGCTGGCGTTTGCGCAGCAAGCTTGCCCGTACTGATGGAAATCAAAGAGCCATCCGGTTTCTGTGTAAAGCTGAGTTGCACATCATTACGCGAAGCAGATTGATCAGCGACGGCCGTTTTCAAAGGAAACACAGGGAGTTTGTTTGATATGAATTCGGGCGCAGTTGCATCTTGCTGCGCTTGCTGAAGCCATGCATACGGCACTGCGGCGCCGCTGGCATTGAGGATGCGAACATCGCGCAAATCGGCGTGAGCGGCAGAAGGATAAATCGTCGTTGGCAAACTCAATTGATAAAACGGTCCGTCACCACTGAGGGTGATGGTAGCTTGCTGAACGGGCTTTGACTTAGTCACATCGGCAGCAGCGATATTGGCGGTCTGTGTAGCAAAAGAAACCGCCATGCACCCAAGCAAGCTGAAGAGATTGCGCGACGTCATACGGTAGCTCCAGATTCGGGCTTTGAAACGGGCTCTGCATCCGGCTTCAGATCAGATTTCTCCGCATGCGACGACTCTTTTTTTACTGGAACAGGCGCAAAGTATCCGACGACCAACAACAGCACGCCCACTCCGATAAACGAGACGATGCGATACAAACCTCCGCGATCGGCTAATTCAACAATAAACAATTTCAGCACCACAACCACCAGCAAGCCTGCACCCGCCATCCACACAGAGCGTGAACCACGGCGGTTGCCAAACAACATCGCTGCGACACCGGCAATTGCCCAGGTAATTGACACCGCAGCTTGCGCCAGCCATGAGGCAAATAAGCTGTCAAACTGCCACTCCACACTCGCCCAATGATGGACGGTGCGCAGTACCATGCCGGTAATCAATGCCAGTGCTAACGCAGCAACCAGTTTGCTGATGGTAGATTTTAATTGTTCATCATAGGCTTTGACTGGCAACGCTCTCCACCAGGTAACAAGTGCCGCTAAGACCAGCCATTGTCCCAACTCCAGAGGATTGATCAGGGGAATGTAAGGCAGAGGTGCAGCACTGCCAGCGCTAAGAACATTACTGATACAGCACCATAAAAACAGATAGGCGGCAACCGGTGTGCCCGCGATCTCCACATAGGCCTGACGGAATTCGGTCAGCGGCCAGCGAAGCAATACAAACTGTGATCGCACCAGCCACAAACTGATTGCAGGTACCAAAATCCAGCCCAGCATAGGCCATGCCGACCAAGGCTGAGAAATACTACTCATCTGCCATTGCACTTCACGTGCTCCCAGCAAAACAAAGAACCAGAAACCGCATACATGAAACAGTTTGCGGAAAAAATGTTCACTCCAGCGCGCTTGCACGAATAACAAACGTAGATGCCACGCCAAGGCAATTGGCCACAGCAACCAGCCCAAGGCTTGCGAGGGTATAAATACGCCGGTGCCGTAAGCAGCTCTAAATAACTCGATCAAGCCAATCAGCATCAAAGCAGGTAAGGTGAAAAAGGTCGCCTGTCCCATTTGTGACCAGTTGCGCCAACGCGCCAGTACAGACATGACGATAGACAGCATCAGCACAATCGCAATTCTGCTGGTGGGGATAAAACTAAACAAATCGGGATTTAAAAGACGATACGCTGCCTCATCAAACAGAGCGCGCAACAACCATAACAAGCCCCAGACCACTGGCGCCCAAAGTAAAACATCCAAAGAGAGCCATGACTTAGCCGACATGCTGGCATCGTTATCAATTGATTGTTTAGCCGCCATTTGTAAACGATCACCGCTAAACCATGCCGCCAGACCAAATACCAGAGGCGTCCAGAAATTGAATGAATTGTTCATCAAAGATCCGGAGTCGGCCAAAGCGTCCAACTGGGCTAACGCTGGCGCATCGGTTTGGTACAGTAAAAATAAAGGCACGGAGAACACTTGCAATAACAGGGAAAATGCGGCCAATGCACTATGTGACATTCTCAATGCTACCCACAAAGCAAGACAAGCTGTGATCGGCCATATCAACGCGGCTTGCTGAAAATTAATCGCAAACAACATCGCCAGATGCAGCAAACCCACACCTGCAACCACCGCGACTGAATTGGCCAAGGACCAGTTTGGCGCCTGATTATTTTGTTTGGCTTCACGCAAGATTGCGGCCATGCGCCATCCTGCTGTGAATAAAATACATGCGGCGATCACCAGCGCAGTGAGTAAGCCTTGCGTACCGCTTTCTAAGGCACCGTTTGCTGGAACAAGGCTACTGGCAGAGCGATGCAAACCTGCGATAAAACTGACCACAGCGACTACTTGCAAAGTGCCTACGATAGGCAGCAAAGGCTTTAAGCGCCAGCGGTTAGCAACTCCAAATGTCACGACCGACAATACCGCCGTGGCTGCGGCGGCGACAGAAGGAACAAACCATTGCCACGGCAACACAGTCAATGCTGCCATACCCAGCCAAGGTAGCAGAGAACCTGGAATTGCTTCCCAATGGTCTGTCGTGTTTAACGCTGCACGACGATGTTGCAACCACATTGCGAATGCGCTGGCTGCTAGCAAGATCGGGCCAATGCTGGAACCATGCAAGAAGTGACCAACAGCGGTCGCATCTATCGTGATGGTGTTGAGTAATTTATAGGATGCCCCCAGCAATACCAGATACGAAAACCCGCGTGCATACGGGCGACGTTGCCTCACACCCAGCCAGTGCATACCAGCGCCCTCCACCGCCCAAGCCGCGCCAGTCCAGACACCTTCCAATCCCAGCGGAATGGCGAGCGTACCAAAGATAACACCAACAATCGCATATGCCTCAGCCAATAACGCCAGCCCAGTTTTCTCTTTAGAAAAAACTATACGTGCCAGCAATAAATAAAACCCGCTGAGCGCCAATGCCGAAAAGGCGGCTCCGAATTCCCAAGGCTTCATCAGAAGATATTGCAAGCTAAACGCAGTAAGCGGTGTGCCAAACACAAGGGCACTGTCGACTCGGCCAACTTGCACCAAGGCTGCGCCAGCTTGTTTAGCCAAACTGTCAGCCTCAGCTAACTTCGAGCCCAACTTCGCGTCTATCAGAGTGCGGCGCGCAAATAGCAATCCGACCGCCGTAAACAATAAAAAGAATACGATCAAAAATGCCTGCACTGTCGGGTATTGCGCATCGCTGTAATACTGATTGGCCCAGCCCGAGGCGAGGGTGAATGTGCCGACAAAACCGATCACATTCAACACACGCCAGGCATTAAACCAAGCAATCAATACAATCCCAACATCCAGAATCGTCAGGTAAGTGAACAGACCGACCATATGATTACCACCGGTCGACGTCAAGACCGGCGTCGCAAAACCCTCCAGCGCGGCGATGATCGCAAGTGCTGGCGCCTTCTGCAAAATCGCCAGTGCAGCGCCCAGCAAAGACACCGCTAACATAAATCCAAACCCTGCTTCGGCCGGAATTAATCCATGAAATTTAATCGCTGCTAGCGTCGTCAGATAAAACACGCCAACGCCCATGCCCTGCAAAATCAAGCCGTAATCTCGGCGCTTATGTCGCAAGAACCATCCCAGTCCCAATAAGAACATGCCAACCAATGCGACACCGGCGTAGCGCAACTCAATCGGCACCGTAACGCGCTCGGCGGTGTAACGTAATAAGAAGGCTAGCCCAAGGAATAAAATCAGTACGCCAGTTTTCACCAGCGCGTTGCCGCCATAGATCAAGTTACGGACAGGTTCCGGCAAACGATCGCGGAACGGAATCTGCGGCACCGGTGGTCGTCGTGGTGCGATCGTCGGGCGTGCTGTCGCCGCTGGTGTAGTTGCCGATGTCGATGCAGTTACTGAAATTTGCGCGTTGTTTGTATTGGCTTTGATCACGGCGGCTTGTGTTGGCTTCGCTGCTAGCTCCGTTACTGCCGGGTCTGCTGGAGCGGCAACGGATTCTGGCTTCAGAATTGCCGCCATCTCATTGATCGCCTCGGCCAGCGAACTTGTCTGAATTGTTTTAGATATAGGAGCAGAAGGAACCATAGGCACGGCAGCCACAGGACCAATCACAGGCTCTGCAATCACATCAAGCGCTGGCACCTGATCGGTTTCAACTTCGCTGATATGGGATTGTTTGCTGACGGCGCTTGATGCAGCCAGTTGCCGCTCTACCGTCTGCAAACGCCGCTCCAACGCGGCGACCTGTCCCCTGAGTTCGACCAGTTCTGCATTCTGGCTTTTGCCGTCATCAGATTTTTTATTCCGACTGTTCTGACTGAGCACTTGCTTTAAAACATGCGCCGCAAAACCACCAACGATGACATATAACACCGCAGCGTTGGTTGATGAGGTCGCTATACCAAGGATCAAACCAATAATGGCGCCCAATATCCACATACTGCATCCTTTAGATCAATACCCCCGAAACGAGGGAAATAGTCGGGCGATAGTAAACCAGGAATGATGTTATTTCTACAAAATTAAAACAATCGCAAGAAATGGCTCTTCTTTTGCCAGATATTTAAAACGCGTGAGACTACTCAAAGTTATTAAAATTGGGGGAGTATTGCCATCTATAGCCTTGATGTCCATACTTTGTATGGACACTTATAAGAAAAGTTATCATACCCACCCAAGTATAATAATTAAATCAATGTCACAAACAAGACGCACAGCGCGATGCCAACGCAGATCAGATACAGCCCCATTAACATCAGCGCCCGCAGTATCTGCGCCAGCCAGCGACCGTGATAGACCTGCCGTAATGCAATCACAAAATAAACCGGGAACCCAATCGTCAGCAATTCAGACGGCACAAACGGAATCATCAATAGCAAGAACAATAAAAATGTAAATGCGTGCAAATGAAACGCCAATACCAGGTGAACGCCATACACCAGACGCCGGCGGAAATACACCAGCCACAACAAGAACGCAAAAACAGGCATTAGCACGAACACGGCATACGGGGCTTTATGCAAGGCTTCTTTGCCTAATTCTTTTCTGGTTTCTTCGGGATGATGTTCATAGTCCTTAAAGCGTTTTGCCGCACGCTTTATCCATGCAATGGCAATAGGACTGCCTTCTAACTGTGATTTGACTTTGGGTGGTGTTGAGGCATGGGTGTTTTCCACTGTCTCGGATGCCGCAGATTCCTCAGGCGTCTCCTGCAATACGCCATTCTCTCCAACAGATTGCCCAGCCTTACCGCTGTCAGTATCCTTTTTTACATTTGCTTTTGAGGATTCCAGAATATTGCCAATGCTGGCAGCTGTAGCGGCGACATCTTCGTCTGGGTCATCCATCAACTCCTTCATGACCTTCTCTTTGTTAGCCGTCTGTGCTGTCTCAATATCGCCACCACTGACAGGCAGATGTCCGAACAGCCCAAACAGCACAAAAAATATAAAGCTCATCGTCAGATATAGCTGCAAGGGCTTGATATAACGTTGTCGTCTTCCTGCCACGTATTCCGCCGTCAGCCTGCCGGGATGCGCGATCAACATCCATAAGGTGCGGGTTAAGGTGCCTTCCAGCGCGATGTAGTGATGCAGATATTCGTGAATAAATTCCCACAGAGTCGGGGTTTCTATATGCGTTTTTTGACCGCATGCGGGACAAAAATTCTTCGGTGCTGGGTGATCACAATTGGCACAGTAGCCAGTGGAATGATGGTGACTGGAAGTCATGCTGGGGGATGGTCAATAAGTTAAAAAGCAAATGAGATAGCGTCGAAATTGGCGGCTAGATAAAGCGACAAACGTAGAAATAAGTTGCAGTGAAACATGATCAGATTGCAAATGCAAGCTTGGCAAGCTCATGCTGATTTTGGGTCAGGATGATTGCCGCTCAATTCAATCTCCCTTACACTGCGGGTATGCCCCGTGACACACCTCCCTCGCTGACCAGACACTCATCCAACCCGAATACCATCCATCTGGCAGGATCATGGCGGGCGCACACACTAAGCAACCAAGCGCTGATGCAAACCTTGACCAGGCAATTACAAGCGCTGCGCACACCATTGGAGTTGCCGAATAATTTGCGCTGGGATTTGCGCGACATTACCGCACTTGACCATATTGGCGCACAAATTTTGTGGCAAATCTGGGGTAAAAAACGCCCTGCTGATTTGCAATTGCAGACATATCACGAAGGCTTATTTGTCAGACTGGAAGAAGTCAGCCAGTTACCAGTGCCGCACTTGCCAAAAGAACGGTGGGAGCGGGTCAGCCAATTGGGTACATTTGTACTGAGTTTTGTCGAGCATGGAAAAGGTCTGACCATTTTATTGGGGCAGCTCATCCTGGATTTATTCCGCCTGATCCGTCATCCCCTGCAAGGTCCCTGGAAAGAAATTTCTGCCAACCTGTACCGTACTGGTTTTCAGGCATTGGGGATTACGGCGCTAGTTGGTTTTTTGATCGGTATTGTGCTGTCTTATTTGTCGGCGCAACAGTTGCGCGCTTTTGGCGGCGAGTTATATATCGTAAATATTTTGGGGATGAGCATCGTCCGCGAACTAGGACCTTTGCTGGCAGCGATCTTGGTTGCAGGTCGATCAGGGTCAGCGATCACTGCGCAGCTCGGTGTGATGCGGGTGACGGAAGAACTAGACGCCATGCGGGTGATGGGCATACCACACGGTTACAGGTTAATCATGCCGCGGGTGATTGCATTGGCGATTGCGATGCCTTTGCTGGTGATCTGGACCGATGTGATGGCATTAGCCGGTGGCATGCTGGCAGCGCAATCCCGGCTGGGGATGTCACCAACATTTTTTCTGTATAAATTGCCAGAGGCTGTTGCCTTAATTAATTACTGGATTGGTATGCTCAAAGGTGTCACCTTTGGCATATTGATTGCGCTGGTCGCCTGCCATTTTGGCCTGCGCATTAAGCCCAATACCGAAAGTCTGGGTCAAGGCACAACCAGCTCGGTTGTGATCTCGATTACGATTGTGATTATTGCTGACGCGATATTTGCGATCCTGTTTAGTAAGTCAGGATATTACTGATGGCTACTACCTCGATTGCTTCGATTGCCTCGGTTGCCTCGGTTACACCCACTGCCTCCAATTCCATCATCGATGTCCAGCATCTGCGTACCCAGTTTGGTCACGCGGTTGTGCATGACAATTTAAATTTACAAGTGCAGCAAGGCGAAATTTTATCGATCGTTGGCGGTTCGGGCTCGGGCAAAACGGTCTTAATGCGCCAGATGCTGGGCTTGGAGACACCGGCGCAAGGCAATATTCGCGTGTTTGATGAAGACATCCATGCGCCCAGCACCAACAATCTGGATTTTTTACGACGCCGCTCTGGCATGCTGTTTCAGCATGGTGCTTTGTATTCTGCACTCAGCGTGTTTGATAACGTCGCCCAACCGATGCGGGAACTCCGTACCTTATCGGAGAGTCTGATTGCCGACATGGTGTATCTCAAACTACACATGGCGGGGATTGGGTTTGAACATGCGAAAAAAATGCCCGCCGATTTGTCCGGCGGCATGATCAAACGGATTGCGCTGGCACGTGCCTTGGCACTTGATCCCGAATTATTATTTTTGGACGAGCCAACGGCCGGGCTGGACCCTGATCGTTCTGACAGTTTCGTCAAGCTGATCCAATCCCTGCGTCAGCAATTACATTTGACAGTCGTTATGGTGACGCATGATCTGGATACCTTATTCGCCTTGTCCAGCCGGATCGCCGTGTTAGCAGAGAAAAAAGTCGTTACCATCGGCACACCGCAAGAAGTGGTGGCGTTTCAGCACCCGTTTATTCAGACCTTCTTTCTGGGTGGACGTGGTTGCAGAGCGATGGAAGTATTCACGTCACCTGATGTCAAAGATAGCAGTGATCATAGTCATAGTAAGAGCAACAGCGGTAGCGTGGACGATGCGCACGGCAAAGGAGTTAATACCTGATGGAAAACAGATCTCACGCACTGATGGCAGGTTTTTTTACGATTGCCTTATTGGTTCTGGCTGCGGTCTTTGCGCTCTGGCTGGGCAAAGATAAAATCAAGCGCACACCGTATGAAATTGCGACCAAATTGTCGGTCGCCGGATTGAACATGCAAGCCGCGGTGCGCTACAAAGGCATACGAGTGGGGAATGTCAGCAATATCAGCTTTGATCCCACCACACCTGGTCAGATTTTATTGCATATTGAAGTGATGTCAGACACACCGGTGACCAAATCCACCTATGCCACACTGGCTTACCAAGGCGTGACCGGTATTGCGTTTGTGCAGTTGGATGAAGACAATATTCATGCAGATCATGCACCACTAATGGCTTCGACTCAAAACGATGTGATTCCACGGATTCCGCTACGTCCGGGCATGATGCAAAATCTGGAGCAACGTGGCGTCGCCATCCTGAACCAGACCGAAGAACTGACTAAGCGCCTGAACCTGTTGCTCGATCCAAATAATCGCCAATCCATCGCCACCGCAGTAGAAAACATCGGCAAAGCCGCCGCCGCTTGGCAAACCGTGCCGGAAAAACTTGGCCCGGCGCTGGACAAATTGCCCGCACTTGCCGAGCAAACCCAGAGCACTCTGATTGCGATCAAAACCTTGTCGGGCGATGCCAGCAAACTCAGCAATAATATCAACCAGTTCACGGTCAGCATGCAGGCACCAGACGGCCCTTTAGCCAGGCTCAACCAGTCAGTAGAACAAATCAGCGCCGGCATCAGTCAAGAAACCCTGCCCAAAATCAATGCCATCACCAACGATGCCCGCAGCAGTTTGCGCGCGATCAACCGTACCACCGATGCACTCAATGAGCGCCCGCAAAGTCTGTTATTTGGCAATGCAGCGCCAGCACCAGGGCCTGGTGAACCGGGCTTTGTCGCACCGAAGTAATCGCGTATAAAAAATAAGGATTGTTCATGAATCACAAGCAGATTTATCCATCACTTTCTGGTGTCATACGGACGTATAGCTTGATGTTAATTGCACTGGCAATAGTTTTAACAGGCTGCTCAAGCGCTCCGGCACAGAAGCAAAGTTATGACTTTGGGCCTTTATCTGCGTCGGCGTCTGCATCGACTGCGATTACTCCCACATTGGCTATCAGTCTGGCAGATATCAATGCCCCCGCCTCGCTAGACAGCACAGCGATGCTATACCGGCTGCAATACGATAATGCGCAGCAAGCGCGCCCGTACGCGCAACATCGCTGGAGCATGCCTCCAGCGCAATTGCTGACACAGCGATTAAAAACCAGAATCGCCGCGGCTGGCGGTACCGTGATCGCCAGCCGGGATGCAGTAAGCAGTTTGCCAGTCTTGCAAATGGATCTAGATGAGTTTTCACAATTGTTTTCCTCCGCTAGCAGTAGCATTGCGCAAATCCAAATCCTCGCTACCGTCTTCAAAGGACGTAATCTACTGGCGCAGCGAAGTTTTCAGCAGCAGGTCGTAACGCCAACTGCGGATGCGCCGGGCGGTGCAAAAGTCATGGTCACTGCCAGCGATGCCTTGATCAGCGACGTGATTACATGGATGCAGACATTAAGGTTGAACTAGAGAGAATTTGTTTTGTTCACATTGCTAGAAATGGAAATAAAATCGAAGTCGCTTTTGCTCCATCTCCCGCAAGCGGGAGATGGGAATAAAGTCAGGAACAAAACGTAAAATAATATAGTGCTCTTAATATACTGGTAGTAGGTATATATTGAGTGTCCATACGATACCTGGACAATCCGGTATATTTATAAAAAATAATGGGGAGTATATTGATTCAACCCTCATTCTCGATCATCGCAATGCAGAATACGTCGTCAAAAAATATCGAGCCGCAGATTGAAACGCCACTTGAAATCCAGCGCCAGGCCTCGCCATTTGCGCGGGTCGCTTTGCTTGCGTATGCCTTCCTGATTGTTTATGCCAGTCTGTACCCTTTCTCCGGCTGGCAAAACGATAATCTGGCAGCACTGACCGATGTGATAAAACAGTGGCCACGCTATTGGACTGGCTTTGATGCGGTTACCAACGTGATCGGCTACATGCCACTAGGTATGCTGATTGTATTTGCGCTATATCCGGTGTGCAGGCGGCGCTGGTCCGTGTTGATTGCCTCGTTTTCTGGCGCGGTACTCTCGGCTAGCATGGAAACGACGCAGTATTTTTTGCCCAGCCGCGTGACCTCCTTACTGGATTTTTTGACTAACTCTGGCGGCGCTATTCTGGGGTCCATACTCGGTGCGCTGCTGATCCCCTTGCTGCTAGAAAAAGGACGTTTGCGATTACTCCGCAAGCAATGGCTGTATGGGGAAGCCAGCCGGGAAGTCCTAGTGCTCGGCTTGTGGCCAATGGCACAAATTTACCCGCAAGCCTACTTGTTTGGTCTGGGTCAAATCCTGCCGATTTTATCGTTTTGGCTGAGTGATTTTTTAGATATGCCAATTGACTTGGGCGGCATGCTACTCAACGGGATAGAACTCAGTCCAGAGAAATTCCTGCTGGCAGAAACCATTATCACGGCCTGCGGTTGTACCAGTGCGGTACTGATTTGCCTGTTTATTCTGAATCGCCATGCGCCCAAGGTCCGCTTATCAGGCTTACTTTTACTAGCGGCTATTGGCATCAAATCACTAGCAAGCGCCCTACTGTTTAAACCGGAATATGCTTTCGCCTGGCTTACTCCCGGCGCACAAGGCGGCCTATTGATCGCGCTGATTATGTTGTACGGATTTTCGTTCGCACCGCACCAGGTGCAGCGACGGCTAGCGATTTTGATGCTGGTGATTAGCTTAACGGTAATTAACCTGATCCCCAGCAATCCTTACTTTACGGTCACGCTGCAAACCTGGGTGCAAGGCAAGTTTCTTAACTTTAACGGCGCTGCGCAATTTTTATGTCTGCTCTGGCCATTCATCAGCTTGTGGATATTGCTGAGCAGAAAAACATCCATCAAGAGTAAATAACTATCATCAATAAAAAACGTAACGAAGTGTTCCGATCTGCTTACGTTGAGCTTGATCCTAGTTTGAGCGTGTATCATAGTCGCCTATGCATTCGTCTACATCAAATGCGCTCACTCACCTCAGAACACGATAAATGATCATGGCTGATACTCTTAATAATTCCAAAACTCCCGACGCACCGTATTTTGAAAAGCATGTTTTTTTCTGCATGAACCAACGTGAAGATGGCCGCCCTTGCTGCGCTGATCGTGGCGCGCAGGCTGCTCAAGAACATACCAAGAAACGGATTAAGCAACTCAACCTCAGCGGTCACGGCAAAATTCGCATCAACAAGGCGGGATGTCTGGATCGCTGCGAAGAAGGTCCAGTGATGGTGATTTATCCGCAAGGTACTTGGTACACCTTCGTCGACCAATCCGACATCGATGAAATTATCGAAGTGGATCTGGTCGGTGGCGGTACGGTAGAGCGCCTCAAGATTTAAGTTTGAAGATTTAACAATATGAATGCCCAAACAGAATATTTTTTCTCGCAAGGTGCGGTTGGTCAGCTGGAATGTGCACTGGATTTACCTGATGCAGAACATTTTCCAGCACCACGCGGGCTTGCCTTAGTTGCTCATCCGCACCCCTTGTTTGGAGGGACGATGGATAATAAAATCGCCCAAACACTGGCACGTGCTTTTGTTACCTTGGGTTATGTCGCAGTCAGGATGAACTTTCGCGGCGTCGGCAAGTCAGAAGGTGTGCATGACAACGGCGTCGGGGAAACTGATGACATGGCTTTACTTCTGGCGCAGATGCGGACGCGTTATCCTGATCTGCCGCTGGCCTTAGGCGGATTTTCTTTTGGTACCTTTGTGCAGGCACAATTGCAACAGAAGCTGATTGCGCAAGGCACGCCAGCAGAGAGACTGGCATTGATCGGTACCGCGGCAGGCAAATGGCCGATGCCGGATGTACCAGCCAATACGATTTTGATCCATGGCGAACTCGACGATACGATCCCGCTGCAAGCCGTTTTTGATTGGGCACGACCACAAGATATTCCCGTCATTGTGATCCCGGGAGCAGATCATTTCTTCCATCGCAAACTACAACATATAAAAAATTATGTCGTCAATTTGTGGGATGAGTCTGCCAATGCAGGCTAACCCACGCTAGACCAAACTTGTCCGCTAGACGATGAACGTCCTTACTGTTTTACTTTTCAATGCTACTTTTTTACTGATTCAATGAAAAAATTTCTCGCTAGATTCCTCTCCGTCAGCTCCTCCGCTGTCCTCGTACTTGCCAGCGCATTGTCAAGCCTGACTGTCAGTTGCATTGCCAATGCCCAAAGTCTGCCAGCGCCCACGATTGCCGCTAAATCCTGGATTTTAGTCGACACCACCAGCAATCAAGTCATCGCATCACAAGATGCGACGCTGCGTATTGAACCTGCATCGCTGACCAAAATCATGACCGCGTATCTGGTGTTTTCTGCGCTCAAAGATAAAAAGCTCGATCTGAATCAGTCTGTTAACGTATCGACTCACGCATGGAAGGTCGATGCCAGCAGCTCCAAAATGTTTATCGAGCCAAACAAGCCTGTCACCATCAATGAATTGCTGTACGGTCTCATCGTTCAGTCGGGTAATGATGCCGCTGTCGCGCTGGCGGAGACGGTAGCGGGCAGTGAAGAAGCTTTCGTCGTCCAGATGAATAAAGAAGCTGAGCGTATGGGCCTTAAGTCCAGCCACTTCGCTAATCCACATGGTTTGCCTAGCCCTGAGAATTATTCTACGGCACAAGATTTGTCGACTTTGGCTGCGCGCCTGATCAATGATCACCCACAGTTTTATAAAACCTATTACTCGACCAAAAGCTTCACGTATAACAAAATCACCCAACCAAACCGCAACCGCTTATTGTGGCTAGACCCAACCGTTGATGGTATGAAAACGGGCCACACCGAAGCAGCAGGTTTTTGCCTGATTGCCTCCGCGATTCGCCCTAATGGTAGCGGTCAGCGTCGCCTGATTTCTGTCGTCACAGGCACTGCCAGCGATCAGGTCAGAGCGCAAGAAAGTTTAAAACTGCTGAACTGGGGTTTCCTCAATTTTGATACCGTCAAGCTGTATGAAAAAGGTCAGGCCATCGCCACACCAGAAGTCTGGAAAGGTACACAAGCCCAAGTCAAAATCGGCTTCACGCGTGATCTGTACGTGACTTTGCCAAAAGGTGCTGCCGCCAAACTGAAACCTGCTCTGGAACGCAAAGATCCGCTGGTCGCTCCTATCCCATTGAATAGTCAGGTTGGCACAGTCAAGATGATGTTGGACGGCAAACCGGTCGCAGAATTTCCAGTACTGGCGTTGGAGCAAGTCGATCAGGCAAGTATCTTTGGTCGCGCCTGGGATTCTTTACGCTTGCTATTTAAGTAAGCGATAGCTTTCAGATGCGCTGATGGATTGATTCATCAACGCATCCTCAAAAAGGACAAGGCTCATGCAGTTCTTGTCCTTTTTTCTTATTATTGATCGAGATTAAAATAGAGTTTTTCTGATTTGACCTTCACAAAAATCAAGACTTTAAAACCAATGAGCCGCACCTCCTTTACAGTCCGCGCCGCAGAACCTGCAGATGCCATCCGTCTGAAAGCGCTCGGCATTCACGTCTGGTTGCACACGTATGCAAAAAATGGCATTTCTGATCCTATTGCCCGCTATATATTGGAAGAATTTACTGTCACAAAAATGCGTGCGCTGATCGCAGACAACAAGCAGCGCGTCTTGGTCGCTGAAAATAACGACAATTTACTCGGCTATGCGACGCTTAACATGGATCACCTCATGGATCAACCCATGGCTGACCTAAGCGACAAACCAGCAGATCAGCGACGCGCTAAATTAGAGACCTTGTATGTGCAGGAGCACTTCACAGCTAAAGGCATAGGACGGGCGCTGCTGCAAAGCGCCTTACAAGAAATCGAAGGGAAATTCGATACGCTATGGCTAATGGCAAACGCGCAAAACCAGCGCGCAATTGATTTTTATCTTGCCATGGGTTTTGTTGAAGAAGGCATTACTTATTTTGATCTGGAAGGAAGCCAGCACAAGAATTTGGTGCTGGCATACACTGCAAAAACCTAAAGAGATTTCTTGTTTCTTTGCATTCTCTATCTGGAATTGCTGTTGACGAAGTACTCAGCGATTCCAGAGAAAAATACATTTATTCAACAATCACTCGCTCTTTACCCAACGCAGAATGTGATCGTTTAGATTTAAACACTGGGAAAAACACTTCAATATGCCAAGCCTCTTTCCCATATTGAACATCGTCCATCAGGCCAACTTGTTGGGGATATTGGCGCGTAATTAAGGCGCTTTTAAACATGATGTCCCAGATGAATAAGAAATTACCAAAATTGCCTTTGTAATGACCTATACCGTCATCCATCGTAATCGCATGATGCGCATAGTGCGTGGCAGGTGTAGAGATGGTGCGCTCTAGCAGCCACATTAATGGTCTTGTCAGACGGAAACGATACAGAGGCTCATCCCAGCGTACTGCGCTGTGAGCACCGATAATGACCAAGAGTTTGAGGACGACATAGACCACATACACCTTGGCAAATCCAAGAAAAATCAATGCAGAGGAAATCCAAATTCCCGGCATCATCGCGTAATATAAAAAATTATTTCGATACACAATACGAACGCTCATATAGCTGGCGGAATGATGCACGCGATGCAGTGGCCACAGCAAAGGCGTGTGCGAAATCCGATGCCACCAGTATTGCGTCATATCATCAGCAACTAGCAGAATCAAAAACATCCCCCACCACGGCAAGAACGAAAGGCTATTTTTGTACTCAGGAAAATAATGCTGCCCTATCCACAGAATGCCAAACAAGATGCCGGGCTGTATCAACACCAGTAACAAGACAGGCACTAAAATCTCAGTCTTCCAATCATCTTTGGCAACGTTGAGTTTTTTAAATCGACCGGTGAGGATCTCTAACACCAAGAAGATAACGAAAGCGAGTGTAATCAATAAGGGCTGTAGCAAATCCATTTTGTCACCTGAGGATAAATCAGTTATTTTTATTTATTCAAAATAGTAACCGTAAATATAAGCTCGTTGTTCATGACTTCATTTGCTTTAAACTTTATATAAACTACTGGCCAGACTGATAAAAACATCATAACAACCTGTAGAAATCGTTCGGCATAACCTAACTTGGTTTCGTTAAACAGAACATGCAATAGCTTTTTATCACCCATAGATATGCTAACTTTGCATCGATCCTATCAGCAGCTTATGTAAGAATGAGGTTCCATCACTCACCCGGTATCCCATCATGAACGGACCACTTGTTTACCTCAACGGCAGCCTGACTCCGCTCTCTGAAGCCAAGATCCCTGTGCTGGACCGCGGCTTTATTTTTGGTGATGGTATTTATGAAGTGATCCCGGTGTACGGTCGTAAAATGTTCCGCGCTGATCAGCATCTGGCGCGCTTGTTCCGCAGCCTGGCAGCGATCGGTATTCCAAATCCGCATGACAAAGCAGGTTGGCTGGCATTGATCGCGCAGGTGATGAATGCGCATCCGGCGGATGATCAGATGGTGTATTTGCAAGTGACGCGTGGCGTGGCCAAGCGCGCACATGCGTTTCCGCAAGAGATGGTGCCGACGATCTTCATCATGACCAACCCGATTGTGTTACCGTCCGACGCGGTGCGAGCCAAAGGTGTGGCTTGTGTCTCGATGGAAGACAAACGCTGGTTACGTTGCGAAATTAAATCCATCTCTTTGCTGGGTAACGTGCTGGCAGCGCAGAATGCAGCAGAACATGGCGTCACCGAGAGCATTCAGTTCCGCGATGGATTTTTGACCGAGGCATCGGCGTCGAATGTCTGGATTGTCAAAGATGGCGTTCTGTCCGGTCCGCCAAAAGATCATCTGATATTGGAGGGCATACGCTACGGACTAATTGAAGAATTGTGTGCCGCTGGCGGCATTCCGCTGCAAGCCCGCAAAATCACGCAAGACGAAGTATTTGCAGCGGACGAGGTGTTGTTGTCCTCCGCGACCAAAGAAGTGCTTGCGGTCATCAAGCTAGACGAGCAGACTATTGGAAACGGCGTGCCCGGCCCCATCTATCAGAAACTATATGCGGCCTATCAGCTTGCCAAAGCCGCTTAACACTTTCTGAATGTTGTGATCATGTCAAACCAAATGCTGCCTCCTGTCGATCCCGCCGCGAGCCTGATCGAATACCCAAGCGACTTCCCCATCAAAATCATGGGGGCGATGCATGATGACTTTGCGCAGACGATGCTGGAGGTGGTGGTGGTACATGATCCTAGCTTCCACGCAGGCAAGATGGATATGCGGCCTTCATCGAAAGGTAATTATCTGGCGATCACGGTAACGGTTGTAGCCACAAGTCGTGAGCAACTGGATAATTTATACCGCGCTTTGTCCGGTCATCCTATGGTGAAAATGGTGTTGTAGGCAAAGCTGTTTTAGACCAAATCTTTACGTCATTGCTGGGTTAATATTATTTCAACCCAGCCTGACGACATCGCTACATCGCCCTCTTAAATAAAACATAACCCCATATACTCACGTAGAGTATTTTTAATTGTCCTTATAAAACTTGGACAATTGGTTGTTTTTATCAAAAATGATGGGGAGTATCGAAAAACTATCCTGATCAGTTGTAGGTTTTATCAGCAGGCGCATACGCTGTCTGCCCCAACAATTCGCGCTTCAGGCTGTCTTGTACTGGCTGGTCGCCTAACCAGATGCGGAAAAATACCCGGGCGAACTGGTCGCCTGGCAACACTGTGCCGAGTTGAGTTTTGTTGACGTAGGCGCTGGAGCCAATCCCAGGCACATAATCAAAGGTGATGGTGTCGCCGTTTCTGACCATGGGAATAGTGCCGAACACCTGACCAAACGACGCCATTTGTATCGTCACATCGGACAAATCCTTGGCTGTATTGTTTTTGCGCATGCCTTTTAGCATGGCGGCAGCCAGCTCATTGACGTCGATATCCCGCAAGATATGCAACACCATTTTGCGGGGACCACTGGCGATAATCTGGGCAGGATTGTCGGTTTTTACCGGCACGTACAAAGCGGCGACATAGGCTTTGGCAAACAAAACTGAACGGGTACCGGCGCCGTTTAAGACCAGTTCTTTATTCGCTAAGGTAACTTGATTAGGAATTTTGACTTGCTGTATTTCTACTGCTTGGCTGGGAGCAGCCAGTGCAAACAAACAAAAGCTGGCGATGGTGGCACACGTGCGGGCAAAGCGAGAAATCGGATTAGTCATTTTGGTTTTTATAAAATTAGATTTAATCCTCTATTTTATCTAAAAATTAAGCAAAAATAACAAAGTTGCAAAGCCATGTCTTGTGCGCTGCAACGCCCAAGCGCACTGAGTTCGGACGGAGTTCGGGCTGAGTTTAGATTAAGTGCAGTGTGCAATATAAATTTGCGCTGATAAGAACAGGCGCAATAAAAAAGCTAAGGGCCAGTCAATAAGCTGGAACCTATTCAGCCGCAATTTCTTCCAATAACCAAGTCCTAAACGCTCTGACTTGCGGCCGCTCCAATGCATTCGCCGGATATACAAGGTAATACGACACGGGGCTGGGCAAGACAATATCAAACAAGCGCACCAGACTGCCGTTACGGATATCGCTTTGTACGATCGCATGCCGCCCCAGAGCAATACCCTGCCCGTCAACAGCAGCACGCGCCAGCATGGACGAGTCCTGAAAGATCAAACCACCGGTCGGTTCTGCATTGGACAAACCCGCGGCGCGGAACCACGGTTCCCAAGGCTCGCGGTCACAGCGCAACAAATGCGCCTGCGCCATTTCGGCTGGCGTGGCAGGTAAATGTCCACCATTAAAATGCGGACTGACGACGGGGTAATACGTGTCGTCCATGATGTGTTCGCTCTTCAGCCCCGGATAATCGCCGTTGCCAAAGCGGATGCCGATATCAATTGATTCTCGTCCAAAGTCGGTCAAATGGTTACTCGACTGCAGACTGACTTCCAAACCAGGATGCTGGTCGATAAACCGCCCTAGTCGCGGCGATAGCCAGCGTGCAGCAAAGGAAGGTAGCGCGGTAATTGCCAGCCGCTTTTGTTGCTGACGACCTTTGAGCACATCCGCTGCCTTAGCAATATCCTCCAGCGCAGACCGGATCGCGGTGGCAAATTGCTCACCGTCATTGGTGATCGTGATGCGTTTGCCACGACGGGTAAACAATTGCACACCTAGTTCTTCTTCCAGCGCCCTGACTTGATGGCTAATGGCACCATGCGTGAGATGGATTTCATCAGCCGCACGCGAAAAATTTTGATGCCGTGCGGCCGCTTCAAAGGCCCGCAAAGCGGCCAAATTGGGCAAATGTCGAAAATCATTCATGGTTAATAAGCTTAGGTAATCAGATGTTTTTCTATGTGAACCATTTTAGCAAGCAAATCCAAAATTACTCGTTTTGTTTCTCTATCTCATGCAACTACAATGCTTTCATCGCAGCGCAACATGAGATTTTTCCTTTATAAATCAATGGCTCGCTGATTATCATGCAGTAAAGCAAGGGGTTCTGAAATGACAAATTATTTAGCAAAACCATCGTACACCATTCCTGCCGGTAAAACCGTCTCTGGCACCTCTGAGCAAGCACGTCTGGTAACCGTGACTTGTGGCCGCGTCTGGTTGACGATTGAAGGTCAGGAGAAAGATTTTTGGCTGACAGCGGGTGAATCTCTGAACATACCGGCCAAGCGCTTAATCGTGATCGAAGCGGATCAGCAGGCTAGTTTGGTTGAAATGACGAATGCTCATGTGACCTCGATCGCTCAAAAAATTGAAAGTGATAGCGAAGACCGCTTGTTGACGACAGCATTCTTTAGCAAACTGTCGCAAAAACTCAAACATCACGTATTTGCGTAATTCGATTTGCGTAATTCGTTTAGTCATCCGCTGATACAAATTGATGAATTTAAACAGACCGAAGGTTTTAGCAATATACCTTCGGTCTAGCTTTAACCCAGATTTTCCATTGGAACAGCGACAAGTGTGCCTTTGGCGAACTGACTGGTTAGACGCGACGACGACGCAAGCTGCATCTTGCTAGGAGGAGCAACAACGCCAGGCAGTTCGCCAAAGGCGCAATTGTTGCTGTAGCGTTTCCACTCAAATCGCGGTGTTGCTATCCCTCTGAACACCGCACGCCGTCTGCGTTTCTGCGAAGTGGCAGCGGTCTAATGGAAAATCTGGGTTTAACTGAGATATGTAAGCCAAGTCCAAGTGCGCCGCACACGATGTTACACTTGCGCCCTATGTCTGCCATCTCCGCCTCCCCTATTTCTTCCCAGCTGCGCATCATTGATCGCGGCATTGAAGACTATCAAACCACCTATGACGCGATGCGCGCTTTTACCGATGCACGCACCGAACTGACGCCCAATGAATTCTGGATTGTTGAGCATCCGCCAGTGTTTACTCTCGGCCTTGGTGCAGATCAATCGCACGTGCTGGCCGCGCATGAGATTCCGGTGATTCAAACTGATCGTGGCGGCGAAGTGACTTACCATGGCCCAGGGCAAGTGGTGATTTATCTGCTAATGGATTTACGTCGTGGTCACCCCAAAGCGCGCCTGTTTGCACGTGAGTTCGTGAATAAAATCGAGCAAGCCGTTATCAACACGCTGGCAGCGTATAATCTTGGTGGTGAACGCAAGCAAGGCGCGCCCGGTATTTACGTCAGCGATGGCGCCTGGCAAGGCGCAAAAATTGCAGCACTTGGCTTAAAAGTCCGCGGCAATGGCTGCACTTATCACGGCGTATCACTCAATGTGACAATGGACCTGACCCCTTTTTCCTGGATTAATCCTTGCGGTTATGCCGGTCTTGCGACGATTGACATGACGACTCTGGGCGTCAGCGTCCCGCTGGCAGATGTGCAACATGCGCTGGCGACTAATTTACAAGACCTTTTGACCGTATCCTGACATAGCAACTGATCAGCACCATGACAACAGAAAACACTCCCGTCTCTACTCTGGCTCCCGCCTACGATCCAACCGAAAAACAAAAAGGCGCGAGTAAAACTGCGCGTATTCCCATCAAGATTATCCCGATGGAACGTTTGCCAAAGCCGGATTGGATACGGGTTAAAGCAGGCTCGCCGACGACACGTTTTTATGAAATTAAAGACATCCTGCGTGCCAACAATCTGGTCACAGTATGTGAAGAAGCCTCTTGCCCTAACATCGGCGAGTGCTTTGGCAAAGGCACAGCGACCTTCATGATCATGGGTGACAAATGCACACGCCGTTGCCCATTTTGCGACGTTGGTCATGGCCGCCCAGATCCGCTGGATGTCAACGAGCCACTGAATCTAGCAAAAACAATTGCTCAGCTCAAACTGAGTTACGTCGTCATTACCTCAGTAGATCGTGACGATCTACGCGACGGCGGTGCAGCCCACTTTGCAGAATGCATTACCAAGATCCGCGAACTCTCACCTAAAACCCGAATAGAAATTCTGACACCGGATTTCCGTGGTCGTATGGATCGTGCACTAGAAATTTTGAACCTGGCACCACCCGATGTCATGAATCACAATCTGGAAACCGCACCGCGCTTATATAAAGAAGCGCGTCCGGGTTCGGATTATGAATACTCATTAAATTTGCTAAAGCGTTTTAAAGAGCAGCATCCAAATACCCCGACCAAATCCGGCATCATGGTTGGCCTGGGTGAAACCGATGAAGAAATTCTGCAAGTCATGCGCGACATGCGTGCCCACAATGTCGATATGCTGACGATAGGCCAGTACTTATCACCAAGCGGCCACCATCTGCCAGTACGTCGTTATGTACACCCGGATGTATTTAAAATGTTTGAAGAAGAAGCCTACAAAATGGGCTTCGCACATGCTGCGGTCGGCGCCATGGTCCGTAGTTCCTACCATGCTGATCAACAGGCGCATGGGATAGGGTAATTTAGTTTTAGCAAAACCAATTGAGGCTTGTCACCGATCAAACCGGAGGTACTCTGGGCAAGTCTCAATTGTTAACGTATCAGATGGAATCATGCTCCATTCACCTAAGCAATCACGCTTATCTCGCAGTAAAAATCAACGCAGACACAAAAGCATTTCGAGAATATGAATAATATTTTGATTTCGCTATTCCAATCCCATCCTATTTGAAGTGCTAGCCGCATTATCGTAAACGGCCGCGATAGCACTTACTTCTTTTTATACTGGCATTTAAATTTTCTTATTTATTAGCAATAAAAATGATGAAAAAAATGTAACTCACAGCTAACCTATCAAGAAAAGATGTTATTTTTTCTTGCAAAAAGGTCAAATTCATGATGAAATGCATAACTTTATAATTGCCAATTAAATAATTATTTAAGGCATTATTATTGCATTCCAGGAGCAGTACCCTCATGTCCCAATTCCCCGCCCTGCAAGCGCAGCTTACGCAGTTTGCCAGTAACGCCGCCAGTGGCTTGCTCAGCCAGTTCTCTGGCGAATTTTCAAGCGACACCCGGCTCTACGACTTCAGTCTGCAGAATGCAGAACAAGTGGTGGACTTCGGATCGGGCGGCTTGCTAGTCGAAGGCTTCGCCGCTCAAGAAGCGCTGCACAGCATTAGCACACGAGACGTCATCCTGTTATCAACCAATCCCAGCATCAAGCTAAGTAGCTTACTCACCCAAACCGCCAGCCTGCACATCAGCCTCAGCGACGGCACCCGCAGCAGTTTCACCGGCTTAATCCAGCAAGTCGCCAATCTTGGTAGCGACGGTGCCTTAGCCCGTTACCGGGTTCGTCTGGTTCCCTGGCTGTGGCTACTCACCCAAGTTCATACCAGCCGCGTCTGGCAAGATAAAACGGTGATTGAGATCATCGAATCCATCTTCAGCAAATATAGTAGCCACGCCGCCTGGACCTGGAGTGAAGATGTCACTGATTTTATGCGTGACGCACGCCCCCGCAGCTATGTCGCCCAATACCGCGAAAGCGACTACGACTTTGTCCGGCGACTGTTGACCGAAGAAGGACTCAGCTGGCGCTTAGAAGAAGATACGACCGCTCCCAGCGGACACAAACTGATCTTCTTCGCTGACAGCACCCACACCAGTGCCACCCCAGAAGATGCGACCAGTCAACATAGCTTAGGCGGTGCTGGTATCCGCTTCCATGGTGCCAGTTCCAGAGAGCAGCAAGACAGTATTCAAGCCTTAGGTGCCAAACGTCAGCTTACCGTCGCCCTAACCACCGTTCTCAGCATGGACTACAAGTCCAAACAATCGGTTACCGCCAGTGTGCCCACGCATCATCAATACGGTGGCAAAAATGTCCCCGTGATTGAAAGTTACGATACGCCCGGTCTGTATGCATACGCCGATGCGGCTCAGGCAGAACGCTATGCCCGATTGCAACAAGAAGCCCATGAAGCCAGAAATAAAACCTGGATCGCTCGCTCCACCGTCAGAACTCTGCGTCCCGGTACCCGCTTCACGCTGAGCCAAGGCCCCTTGGATATAGTTAATAACGCAGCCAACACACCGCCCGAATTAGTCGTTTTGAATGTCACCAGCATCGGTATTAACAATCTCCCCAAAGCCGCCAAAGAAAGTCTGGCAGAACTATTTGGTTCGATTCCCCAGCTACTGACAGAATGTCTGAACAGTGCGAAAGAAGAGAATGGTAGTGATGGTGACTATGGCAGCCGCGGTGGTAAAAATAGTGTTAATGCAGGTAGTAGTCGTCAATCGAATGACGGCTTTAATGACGACAATGCCTTTGCACAAGCCTTACAAAAAAAAGAAGAGCAGCAACAATTACGGCAAGTCATTACCCAAGCGACGACGCTGGGCTACGCCAATCACTTCACCGCCATTCGCTCTGATATCCCATGGCGACCTGTGGCCTGGGAGGAGACGGATGTGAGTGGCAGCTACAACACCAGCCACAACGCCAAACCGACTGCTCTAGGCAGTCAGACCGCCATCGTCGTCGGTGCGGACGGACAAGATCAACCCAATGGTGCTGATGAAATTTACTGCGATCGCTTAGGCCGGGTACGCATCCGGTTTCACTGGCAAGGGCAGCAAGATGATGCCAACGCCACTTGCTGGGTCAGGGTTGCCCAACGCTCTGCGGGGAATGGCATGGGTGTTCAGTTTCTCCCCCGTATCGGTCAGGAAGTCGTGGTCCAGTTTATTGAAGGTGATATTGATCGTCCTATCATTGTGGCGGCACTGTATAACGGCCAAGGCGAAGGAGGTAGTGCGCCTACGCCCGGTGGACAAACCATGCAGGATGCCAATATCACGATCTTTGACGCCGCCACAGACCACCAACCCAGCGGTCAAGGTAATCTGGTCGGAGGCAATAGCCCCGTCTGGCATGGCGCTTCTGCGAGCAGTGCAGGACACAACAATCCCAGCGCCCAATGGGGTATTCGCAGCAAAGAATTTGGTGGCAACGGTTACAACCAGCTCAACTTTGATGACACCGATCAACAAGCTCGCATTCAACTTAAAACTACCCAAGCCGGTACCGAACTTAACCTTGGTCACCTAATCCACACCGCCGACAACTACCGCGGCAGTTTCCGTGGACTGGGTGCCGAACTCCGTACCGACGCTTATGGTGCACTCCGCGCTGGTGCCGGACTACATCTCAGTAGCTATCCTATTAGCCATAACGCCAATCAACGCGATTATGCGGCTGATAACACCGCAGGTATGGCACTTTTAAAGCAAGCGACCAGCTTGGCAAAAAGCTTCAGCGATGCGGCCAAGACGCATCAAACGGTGGAGCTTGCCAGCCACATCGGGAGTATTCGTAGTTATAGCAGCAGTCTCGATCCACGTGCTTCCCCTATCAAAGCACTGCACACCGCCGCCAGTGGCATGCTTAGTTCCCAGAGTGAAGCACAGGCAAAAGCCGATGCCGCTGATAAAAACACAGCGCCCAACAAAGACACTTTGCCGCATAGCACTGACCCCATTATCAGCCTCAGCGCTAAAGCTGGCCTGAGCATGACCGCCGGACAAAATATCCAATTCGCCAATGGAGAAACCACGACGTTCCTTAGCGGACAAGATACGCAGCTACATACTGGGAATCAATTCCGGTTACACACAGGACAAGCGATTGGCATCCTAGGCGGGGTCGTTAAACCTGGTGAGCAACAAATCGGATTACAACTGATCGCCGCTAAAGACAATATTGATTTGCAAGCCCAAAGTGACCAGATGCAGATTCAGGCTAGAGATGAGATCAATATACTCAGCAGCCATGCACATATTGACTGGGCTGCGGCGAAGAGTATTAGCCTCAGTACCGCTGACGGGGCCAATATTACGATCAAGGATGGCAATATTACTGTGCAGTGTCCGGGGAAGATTCTGGTACAGGCTGGGAAGAAGAGCTTTGTTGATGCTGACACCTTGAACTACGCGATGCCGACCATGCCAACATCTGGTCCGTTTCAACGCAAGTTCATCATTACACGTGCGACCGACCAGCAAGTGGTGCCACATCAAAAATATCGTCTGACGCTAGATGACGGACGGAAGGTGGAAGGTATCAGCGATGCACAAGGCGCTACTAATCTCGCGCACAGTGACAGTATGCAAATCGTCAAAATTCAATTTCTTTACGACTGACTTCTTTACGAATAATTCAACGTGATAACAAATAATCAAACGCCTTACGGCGCCAGCGTGAATATGTCCGCACCAGGCATGCCAGATGCAAAAGTAGAAATGCTTCATCAACCTGGCATCATCATCTTTGTCCATGGAGTCAACTCAGATGGCGAATGGTACGAGGCGGCAGAAAGAGGTTTGTTAAAAGGTTTAAGCGCTCGCCTCGGTCTGAATGACGCAGTGGGCGGCGACCTTAGCTTGAGTCCAGTCACGTATGCCAAGGAGTTGATGCCTGATGGCAGTCTGAACCGTGATATTTCTGGTAAAAATTTTATCTCTGACCATGGAAATTCACCGGTTATTCGTTTTCGCTGGGGCTATAAAGCAGCAGGTCAGGATGGTACGCCCGGCTCACGAGATGAAGTAAGCACCTACGGTGGCAAGATTTATCTTAACGAGCTAGATGCCTGGGGTGGTGGCCCCTTCCAAAACGGTACCACCGCGCTTCCCTACATGTGGGGCTTAGGTTTGGATGATCGCGTATTCTGGTGGTTATATGCCAATATGTTTCCCGTGGCCGGACGCGAAGTCTATGCCAGTCCGCCCCGCGCCTACTTTGCCCATGCGGCACATCGCCTCAAAGAGCTGATCAAATCCATCCGTGATAAACAGGCAGATTGCCCCATCACCGTGGTGTGCCATAGCCAAGGCAATATGGTCACCATCGCCGCTGCTCTGCTAGGCGAAAAAGAACATGCCCTGGCCGACACCTACATACTCTGCAACCCACCGTATAGTCTGGAAAGCCTGGGTATGGATAAAATTATCAACCATGATGACAAATCCGCCGTAGGTCAATTTGGTAGCGTCACCACTGCCGCACGCAAACTCACCTTTGCGAACTTCCTTAAAACGGTAAAAGAGCTCCAAGCCAAGATAGGCCCGCAATCTCTTGATCTCATCAATCGTTATCATGGTTTTAAACAGCCCGACAGCGGTAAGACTATTTTTGAATTAAGTGCATTCCCAAGCGACCCTAAACAAGTGCCGCAAGAGGGACAAGACCGCGACAATCGTGGTCGCGTATTTTTGTATTGCAATCCGCATGATCAAGTCATTGGTGTGAGCCCGGTCGAAGGCATAGGCTGGCGTGGTGTGAGCCAGGCACAATTGCCTGAAATAGGAGCCGATGGTGTATTCCACCAACGCGTTTGGGCTACACCGGGAGGCAATCAAAGTCCCTCATTTGCCGTTGGTTCACCAGATTGGACCGGGCGCGCTTACCGTTATATTGACGATCACCATAAACCGGGACATTTCTGGTATCCACCTGCGCCGCGCATGAAGTATGAGTTGAGCCTCAACCCCAACCAGAGCGTAGCGTCCCAAATCATCACGGTATTGACCTCTCCGATTTTTTTGATTTTTACCAGACTGGTCACGCTGCGTATCAACAATGAACCCAAAAAAGACTGGGCAGTCCCCATTACAGCACCCGTCCTCAGATCTCCCGTCGTACCGCAGTCTGTACGTTACGGAAAAACAGCTGAATTTGATCAGGGTTATGACCCTGCACATGATGCCCTTGCCAATGCCGAAGATAAGGACAAATTAAAAGACGATGTTCATGGCGGCCTATACCAAGATAGTGGTGCAGGCGATGCCAATAGTGAAGCAAGTTTGCGCTACGAACATCAGGCACGCATCCGTCGGCTAGAACGAGAACGCGACCCCACGGGTAACACTAAATTACCTGAAGAAGATCAGCGTGCTGCCATTACACGGATGTTGAAAGAAAACCCGAATGCGACAGACCATTCCACTATCCTGACTAATCCGGCACATTCGGAAAAGGTTCTTGCCTACGACGTGGCAATTGGATGGGTGAACCCCAGTAAGATTACTGAAGAAGATATGTTCGCGTTCAGGCAGTTTGCGCATTGGATGATGTTAAAAGATACATTTGGACTTCCAGTTACTCAGCAATTTGAAGATTACTGGAAGCGTGGCTTCTATAACGAACTACAGCTTCAGCACACCTACACCATGGAGCACATGGATAAGAACGCTTCACTCATCAAGGATGAGCGCGAGCGCAGTCTGCTTGGTGCGATTAAAGGATGAAGTTTATGCCACACCATATCAACATAAAACAACGCCGTACTCTACTGACAGGAGCCCTAGGAATGGGATTATTGACACTTTTAGGATTCAAGCCCGCGACTGCCGCCAGTACAAAGGCTGCTGACGCAATAGCACCTAAATCCACTACATGGCCGCAAGGTGCAATGGTTCAACTGGTCGGCGCCAACCTGATCTCTAATCTGTTTGACCAAGGCTTTGGGATAGAGAAATATTTGCCTAAACTGTTTGAGTTAGGATCGAATGGCAAACCACCTAAATCATTTAAGTCTATAGCTCCTGGCAACGGAAAATTTTATCCCGAAGGACGCTACAGGTGTGATGTAAGTTATATAGATGAACTCTGCCTAGGCCTCCAGTTTGTCGTCAGCTATTACGGCCGCGACATCCAAGGCTTCAACATGTTCATGTGGAATGGTATACGCATGAATGGTCTGCCTATCGTCAGTGGCTTTACCGCTGAACGTACTGAAGAGGAGGCGCGCACCATATGGCGCAAAGCTTACCAAGCCTATGGCCTCACCTCCAAACCAGTGCTCACTTTATCATCCGGCAATTCTGGATGGACGACATTGGAAACAGGCTGGAACATGATCTCCACTCCAGACGCTAAAGTGATCTGGCAAGCGACCGTAGATTCGCCCAGCTACCCAAAAGATGACGAACCCAACGAAGCCGCAGTGCTTTTAATGGTAGCCCATCCCGCCTACGACACAGGCCGCAAACCTCTGGCCTACTTCAGCGCACCGCAGATTGTGCCGGTCAAAGAGGTTAAGTCGGTTGAGGGAGAAAGTCGCAAAATCACCGCCATGCGCCAAGCCGTCATGCAAGCCTGCACCGCCGCAGGCATTGACTCCACATCGATAGGCTCAGTAGCGACTGATTGCGGACGCGGAACAGCATTATCTGCCCAACACCTGGGAGAAGTTGGTCGCGTATTGCACGATGTACTTCCTGAATTTGACGTCACCAAAGACAGAATCGATATGGTGGCTTTAATAGGTGAGCTGGGCGCAAATACAGTAAATTACACCTTGCTGATGGCCGCTTATGCTGCACATCAGCGCAACCATGTGGTGCTGTATTTATCCAACGTAGATCCGGAAGCTGGTCGCGCTATGTTGATATTCCCACCAAAAGATCACACGCCACCTGATCCGCATCGTAGCTTTCCAGAACATAAACCGCGTGGTCAATGGTACGCGCCTTGGTGGGGACAGCGACTGGATGGAAAATTGGATTATTAAGCGGACTTAAAACGAAGGTATCAAATAAGATGACAACGCAAAAGATAGAACTTACACAACCCACACAAGAAAAAAGCTACAACCCCAACCACTTGCTCGATGCTGTCATCAAGCACGTCGGATTAAAAAACGATGCAGCGCTGTCACGGATGCTGGAAGTTGCACCGCCGGTGATCAGTAAAGTCCGTCATGGCCACTTGCCTGTCGGTGCGACTTTGCTGTTGCGCATGCATGAGATCAGCGACTTGAGTATTCGGGAACTACGCTCGTTGATGGGCGACCGTCGGATGAAATTCAGGGGTTGATGCAACCGCGCTGAATAAGTTGGTCGCTGTACACCAGTTTATACTCCCTGCTAGTATATTTATAGTGTCCATATAATCCTTGGACACTAAGGCATATTGATTTAAAAATAGTGGGAGTATATGGTTTTACGTCTTAAACGATCACATCGTTAAATAATAGTCACGACGCAGTCTGATTTTATTTTTGCCCGATCAACTAGCCAATCACTTGATCGCGTAGAGTCAAGCTAAGTGCTTAGTCCTGCAAGGATTTTTGATACTTTTCTGGCGACACTTCATAGCTGATGTACTATGATGCCGATTGGGTGGCGTAAAAAGAGTTTGGATTTTAATGGCCGGCTTGCGGTGGATGTTAATCCTCATCTACTCATACAATCTACTAATACCAACTGACACTGACCTGCCAAATAATTGCCAAATAACTTGTGAAACTCTCTCATCCCTCTCGCCTGATTGCAGCGTTTTTAACGCTGTTTAGCATGCTGTTTATGCAGCTTGCTGTGGCATCTTATGCTTGCCCTGGCAGGACGATGGGTAATGTTATGAGCGGTATGAGCAGCACGAGCAAAAACGTCAACGCTATGACTATGGTGGGCTGCGAAGGTATGGACAGCGAGCAACCCGCACTGTGCCACGCCCATGCTGAAGATGCGTTTGGAAAACAATCGCTGGATAAACCAACAGCGCCGGATGTACCTGCCTTTGTACAGGCTGGATTAGTGCTGACGCTGGTCATCATTGAAATATCAGAACTCCCACAAGAACCTCAGCGTCAAAGCTTATTGCTGGCACGCTCTACCGCGCCGCCCATCGCTATCCGCAATTGCTGTTTCCGCATTTAAATCTCCAGATCGCTTAGCTTGTTGCCGTACGTCTTTTTGACGACAGTGCCGTTGATCGTTCTCTGGAGATTCCATGTCTTTCCCAATCTACGCACCTTTGCTTGCGCATCTTAATGCTGACCATCATTCTAAGCTGGTCAATACCATACTCCGTGCCGGAAAAATCGGCAAAATAATCACCGCGTTCGTGATTACGCTGTCGTCACTCAACGTCAAGGCTGCGGATATATCACTAACTATGCCAATGACGTCGCAGACTGTACCACTCACCGTGCCGCTAACTTTGAGCCAAGCGCAGCAACTTGCGGTCGCCCGGTCGCATCAACTGATTGCACAGGATTTAGCTGTTACTGCCTCACGTGAAATGGCGATCGCGGCCGGACAATTGCCTGATCCAGTATTAAAAGCCGGCATCGATAATCTGCCTATTAACGGCCCTGACCGTGGCAGCCTGACCAGCGATTTTATGACGATGCATCGTATCGGTGTGATGCAAGAACTGACCCGAAGCGATAAGCGCCAGTTGCGCGCCCAACGCTATGACCGGGCAGCCGATAAGTCGTTAGCAGAAAAATCCAACCTCATTACCTCTATTCAACGCGATACTGCGATTGCCTGGTTGGACCAATACTATGCAGAACGCATGGCTGTCGTGGTCGCAGAACAAACAGCTCAAGCCAAGCTTGAAATCGACGCGGCGGAGGGAAATTATCGCGCTGGTCGCGGCAGCCAGGCAGATATCTTTAGCGCCCGTAGTGCGCTAAGTATGGCGAATGACCGCAGCAGCGACATCCAACGTAAACTACGCAACGCCAAGACGATGTTACATCGTTGGACCGGTGTTAACTCAGAGCTGAGCTTAGCGGAGCAGCCTCAGCTTGACACTATTCGCCTAGATCAATCAACGCTAGACACTTCGCTCGCCCATCATCCACAGATCGCGGTATTGAACAGGCAAACAGAGCTGGCCGAAGCCGATGCCAAACTGGCAGAGGCGAATAAAAAATCGGACTGGTCTGTCGAGGTCGCTTTTCAGCAGCGTGGTTCTGCCTATTCAAATATGGTATCGGTCGGCGTATCACTGCCGTTTCAGTGGGATCAAAAGAACCGCCAGGATCGCGAGCTCTCTTCCAAACTAGCAATGGTCGAAAAAGCCAAAGCCGAGCGTGACGAAATGCTGCGCGCCCACGTCGCCGAGACCAAAGCAATGATAGACGAATGGCAAACGGAGCTTGAGCGTATCGCCCGCTACGAGCACGAATTAATCCCGTTGGCAGCAGAGCGGACGCAAGCCACGATGGCGGCATACCGGGGCGGCAAATCCAGCCTATCTGAACTCTTGTCTGCACGCCGCAATGAGCTTGATATGCGCCTGCAAGCGCTGCAACTTCAATCCGACACTGCCCGTTTATGGGCACAACTGAATTTTCTATTTCCGGCCGAAGTGTCAGGCATACATTCGGCTCAGTCCATGAACAAGGATATCCAATGAAAAATAAAAACATCCTCCTCACCGCAGGACTCGTTGCTATCGGAATGTTGACAGGATTTGGTCTCTATCGTCTCGGCATCAGCCAAGGTATGAAAGCCTCCGCAACACCCCAAACAAATACAGCGACGCCAACAGCCGGAGCTAATGATAAAAAGGTACTGTATTGGCACGATCCTATGGTTCCCACCCAAAAGTTTGATCACCCGGGCAAGTCACCGTTTATGGACATGCAACTGGTACCGGTCTATGCCGATGGCGATAGTAATGGCGGCAACGACGGCAACGGTGATAACGAAAACTCAGTCAGCATCAGTTCCCGTGTGCAGCAGAATTTAGGAATACGCACCGCGCAAGTGGTCAAAGGCAATCTGAGCCTAGCATTAGCCGCGGTCGGTAGCGTTGCCTACAACGAGCGTGAAGTAGCGCTAGTGCAGGCACGCAGTAATGGCTTTATCGAAAAACTGTATGTCCGCGCGGCCTTGGATAGGGTCAAAAAAGGGCAAGCTCTAGCCGAATTATATGTGCCGGACTGGGTTGCAGCGCAGGAAGAATTTCTGACAGCAAAACGAATGCAGACGAGCGGCATAGATGGCTTGCTAGAGGCCGCTAAACAACGTATGCGTCTGGTCGGCATGAGCGATGAGCAAATCCATTTGGTAGAAACCAGTGGCAAGCTACATCCACGCATCACGATTACAGCGCCGGTCGGCGGCGTCATTACAGAATTGTCGGCACGTGAAGGGATGACCGTCATGACAGGCGCACCGATGTTCCGCATCAACGGCATGGCGACGATCTGGGTCAATGCCGATGTCCCAGAAAATAGTCTGGCGCAGATACGTCCGGGTAACACGGTGGAAGCCAGCACCCCCTCCTTACCCGGCACAACCTTCAAAGGGAAAGTCAGCGCGATCTTGCCACAAGTCGATATGACGACCCGCACGCTAAAAGCCCGTATTGAACTGAACAATCCTTCCGGTCAATTGGTAGCCGGTATGTTCGCTACTATTAAATTTAATTCTGACGCACACAACGATATTTTACTGATACCGACAGAAGCCATCATCCAGACCGGTACCCGCTCGGTCGTGATGATCGCTCAGGATAACGGCAAGTTTATGCCAGTGGATGTTGAGACCGGCATGGAAGCCAATGGTCAGACCGAAATCCGCAAGGGACTGCAAGTCGGGCAAAAGCTGGTTGTTTCAGGTCAGTTTTTAGTCGATTCAGAAGCAAGCCTGAAAGCGACAACGACCCGTATGAGCGACGCCTCTGCCAACGCTGCAATGACAACGACTGTGCCTGCACTTCCATCAGGAGCCAAAAAATGATGGCGAAAATAATCCGCTGGTCTATCGCAAATCGCTTTCTGGTATTGCTAGCAAGCTTGATGATGACCGCATGGGGTATCTGGTCACTATCACGCACACCGTTGGATGCAATTCCAGACTTGTCCGACGTGCAGGTCATCATCCGCACCAGCTACCCGGGTCAGGCACCGCAGATCGTTGAAAATCAGGTGACGTATCCCTTGACCACCACCATGCTCTCGGTACCGGGCGCCAAGACGGTACGCGGTTATTCTTTTTTTGGAGACTCCTTCGTCTACGTATTATTTGAAGACGGTACAGATATGTACTGGGCACGCTCACGTGTGCTGGAATACTTAAATCAGGTGCAGTCGCGTTTACCACCGCAAGCGAAAGCCTCGCTTGGCCCTGATGCTACCGGTGTAGGATGGGTGTATGAATACGCGCTGGTAGATCGCAGCGGCAAGATGGATTTGTCGCAATTACGCGCCTTCCAGGATTGGTTTTTGAAGTACGAATTAAAATCCGTTCCTAACGTATCCGAAGTCGCCAGTATTGGTGGCATGGTGCGCCAATATCAAGTGCAACTCGATCCTGACAAAATGCGTGCGTATAACATCCCCCACGGCAAAATCGTAGAGGCGATACAGAAAGCGAACCAAGAAACCGGTGGCTCGGTATTAGAGCTGGGTGAGGCCGAATACATGGTGCGCGCTTCCGGCTATCTCAAAAGCTTGGATGACTTTCGTAAGATTCCTCTGACCGCGACCGACGCTGGTGTATCGGTGCGGCTAGGCGATGTAGCGCGTGTCCAGATCGGACCAGAAATGCGGCGTGGCATTGCCGACCTGAATGGCGAAGGCGAAGTCGCAGGCGGCGTGATTGTGATGCGCTCCGGCAAAAACGCCCTAGAAACGATCAACGCCGTCAAAGCAAAATTAGAACAATTAAAAGCCAGCCTGCCGCCTGGGGTTGAGATCGTTACCACCTATGACCGCTCGCACCTGATCAAGCGTGCAGTCGATAATTTGCAAGAGAAATTGATAGAAGAATTTATCGTCGTCGCGCTGGTCTGCGCGATTTTCTTATTCCATTTGCGCTCAGCGCTAGTCGCTATCGTCACTTTGCCGGTGGGTATTTTGATTGCCTTTACGGTCATGTATTACCAGGGAGTGAACGCCAACATTATGTCACTGGGCGGGATCGCGATCGCTGTTGGCGCCATGGTAGATGCGGCAGTGGTGATGATAGAGAACGCACACAAACATATCGAGGCCTGGAACCATACTCACCCAGACAAAAAATTATCCGGCGAAGAACATTGGCGGGTCATCGGCGATGCAGCGACAGAAGTTGGTCCCGCACTTTTTTTCTCGCTCTTAATTATTGTGTTGTCGTTTATTCCGGTATTTACGCTAGAGGCGCAAGAGGGACGTTTATTTGCACCGCTCGCTTTTACTAAAACTTATGCCATGGCTGCTGCTGCCGTGCTGGCGGTGACACTGATTCCGGTATTAATGGGTTATCTGATCCGCGGCAAAATTCCGGATGAACAAAAAAATCCGCTGAATCGTTTCTTCATTGCGCTCTACCGTCCGTTGCTCGATGTGGTGCTGCATTCACCCAAAGCAACGCTGATCGTTGCCGCCTTAGTCGTCGTTGCAACTCTTTGGCCAATATCACGTTTGGGCGGTGAGTTTATGCCGCCGCTGGATGAAGGTGATCTGCTGTATATGCCCTCTGCGCTGCCTGGCATTGGTGCCGGTAAGGTATCCGAATTACTGCAACAAACCGACCGTCTGATCAAGACCGTGCCGGAAGTACAAACCGTCTTTGGCAAAGCGGGACGTGCCGAATCAGCAACTGACCCCGCGCCCTTGGAAATGTTTGAGACCACCATACAATTCAAACCACGTGATCAATGGCGTGCTGGCATGACCACCGACAAGTTGATTGAAGAACTGGACCGCATCGTCAAAGTACCCGGATTATCCAACATCTGGGTACCACCGATCAGAAACCGTATCGATATGCTGGCTACCGGCATCAAGAGTCCGGTCGGTATTAAAGTTGCCGGTGCCAGCTTAAAAGAAATCGACCGCATTACCGCCGACATTGAACATGTCGTCAAAAATGTAGCGGGCGTATCTTCGGCCTTAGCAGAGCGTTTAAACGGCGGTCGCTATATTGACGTGGACATCAACCGGGATGCAGCAGCTCGTTATGGATTAAATATTGCGGATGTGCAAAGCATCGTTTCAGCCGCCATCGGTGGTGACAATATTGGAGAAACCGTCGAGGGCTTACAACGCTTTCCGATCAATCTTCGCTACCCCCGTGAGCTACGTGACTCGGTAGAAAAATTACGTCAATTACCGGTGCTGACCGAACGTGGCGCGCAGATCCAATTAGGTGATGTAGCTCAGATCCGCATCAACGATGGGCCACCGATGTTGAAGAGTGAAAATGCACGCCTGTCGGGCTGGGTTTATGTCGATATCCGTGACCGTGATTTAAATTCGACGGTGCATGAGATGCAGCAAGCAGTTGCCAAGCAAGTGAAACTACCTGCAGGTTATTCTGTCACCTGGTCTGGTCAGTTTGAATATCTGGAACGCGCCACCGCCAAGCTAAAAATAGTGGTGCCAGCGACCTTATTGATTATTTTTGTGCTGCTGTATATGACATTTAAACGTGTCGATGAGGCGGCACTGATCATGGCGACCTTGCCGTTTGCACTAGCTGGCGGGATTTGGCTGCTTTGGTTACTTGATCATCACTTATCCGTTGCCAGCGGGGTAGGATTTATCGCTTTGGCAGGTGTCTCGGCAGAATTTGGCGTGATCATGTTGCTCTATCTAAAACAAGCCTGGGATGCTCGCATCCACATCGGAAAAGAAACCGAGCAAGATTTGTTAGATGCGATTCGTGACGGCGCGGTGTTGCGGGTAAGACCAAAAGCCATGACGGTAGCGGTGATTATTGCCGGGCTAGTACCTATCATGTTGGGGCAAGGCACAGGCTCAGAGGTCATGCAACGCATCGCCGCACCAATGGTAGGCGGCATGATCACTGCGCCTTTATTGTCGATGTTTGTGGTACCTGCGGTGTATCTGTTATTGCGTCGAAAACAAATCAGAAAATTGGCAGAAACATCGGCAAAAACATCAGCAGGAACATTAGCAGATACATTAGCAGATGCACCAGAGCGACAAGACTAAAGAGTCACCTAATTATAAGTTTGTAACACTTAGGTTTAGAAATCGCAGTTTAGCTATGTATGTGAATGTTAATATGATTTTCTAAGGTAACTCTCACCGGACAGGTTCTTATGACTTTATTAGCGAATATTCGAGTGCGCGATATGAGTGTAAAAACTCGTTTAACCTTGGCAGTCGCCTTATTTTTTACTCTGGCATTTGCCCTGCTCACCGTATTCTCTATATCCGTATTTGAAAGGACCTTAGAAAAAGTCATCGACGTTCGTCAGTCAAGTCTCATACAAAATACCGCAGATGAGATAGATCAAAAATTTGAATTGAGAAGAAGCACCTTAATCCGTCTGGCGGTTGACCTTGGCTCAGTACCGCGAGATAACGACAACTTACAAAGCTTTCTTGAACAGCAACATAGCCTCGACGGCTTGTTTGATAATTTTGCGATCTTCGACCTCAAAGGAGACCTAATCGCAAATATGGATAGGCCAGAAACCCGCGGAAAATTAAATATATCGACCAGAGACTATTTTCAGAAATCCATTGCAGAGGGCAAAGTCGTCATTTCATCACCATTAAAAAGTGGTGTCTCAGGACGACCAATTGTCGTGATCTGCGTTCCTATTTTTGATCCAAGGGGACAAATGATCTTGACCTTATTGGGTACCATAGAATTGACTGAAGACAGTTTTTTGGCCAACTTTGCTAATGAGAAAATTGGTGTTACGGGATATTTTTATATCGTGACTGCTAAAGGCTTTTTTGTAACTCACCCAGACCAGTCACGTATCTTAAAGAACACCAGTGATCTTCTTGGCAAAAGTAAATCGCTAGATATGGCTTTGAGTGGATTTGAGGGAACAACAATGTCCACTACGCGGCAGGGACAAGAGGCTATATTTTCTTTCAAACGCTTGAAATCTGTAGACTGGATTGTTACCGCCGTTTACCCGTCTGAGGAAGCTTTTAGTCCCATCATAGAAGTTAAGCGTAGCGCCATTTTTGTCAGCATAACTTTATTGGTGATTCTGTTGCCGCTTGCTTGGTGGTTTATGTATCGGCAACTAGCTCCGCTACAAAAATTACGTAATAAAGTCATTACCGCAGATACTGAGTTTGATATTAATTTACTTCCAAAAAGCTATCCCAAGGATGAGATTGGAGAACTCGCCAAATCTTTTGACGATGCGATGGCTAGACGGCTAGCGGCTGAATCCGCCTTAGTCACAAGCGAAAATAAATTACGATTAATCGCAGACAATATGTCAGCCTTTATCGGCTACATTGATTACAACGAAAAATATACTTTTGTAAATAAGCAGGTTGAAAAGCTGTTTGGACTCTCTGCTAAACAAGCTATTGGCAAGACCATCAAAGAAGTCACGGCGCCCGCTTTTTATCATCAAATCAAACCGTTTATCAACCAAGTCCTTAATGGGGAGTGGACACGGTATGAGCGTCAGGCACAAAGAAACGGCAATGTTGAATGGGACCGTGTGACCTACGTCCCGGACATTAATGCAGACGGAATGGTCGATGGATTTTTTGTACTTGTTGAGGACATTACAGAATTTAAACGCATCCAAACAGAATTAACTGCAAGTGAAAAACGCACCAGAACGATTACCGATAATGTGCCCGCACTGATAGGCTATATTGATGCGGATGAACGATATCAGTTCTGCAATCGGTTCTACAACATGATCCCTGGTTTGAACTCTGAGATGATGATAGGCCAGACGGTCAAAGACGTTTTTGGCGAAGCGCCCTATCTGGAATTGAAGGAAAATATCCGGCAAGCACTGAAAGGAAAAGCGGTCTCTTTTGAGCGCTTTACCACCGAGCGCGGTCTCGCCAGATATCTGCAATATGAATATGTGCCTGACGTTAATCTTGATGGTTCTACGGTCGGTTTTTATACCATGGTCATTGATGTAACCGGTCGTAAAGAAGCAGAACTAAAACAGCAGTCCAGCGAGGGATTGTTGCGTGCAATTGCAGACAATATCCCGGCATTCGTCAGCTTTATCGATAAAGAAGATCGCTTTCAATTTGTGAACCGGCCATACGAAGCTTGGTTTAATCTGCCACTTGCAGAGATACGCGGACGCTCTGTCTTGTCATTGCTAAGCGAACCAATTCAGCAACTACACACAGAACATTTTCAGATTGCGCTTGCAGGTGAAAAAACAGAGTTTGAATTGCAAATCAGTATCTCTGGGATCTTTAATCATTACAGAGCGACTTATGCACCGCAACGCGATGAGGCTGGAAACGTAATTGGCGTTAATTCATTAATTAACGATATTACCGATGCCAAAGCGATAGAAACACAACTACTCGCGCTAGCAAGATTTGATACCTTAACTGGCTTACCCAACCGTAACCAACTCAACGAAAGGCTAGCGGAAGCCACCGCCAGATCAACACGAAATCAGCGGTCTATCGCTGTCATGTTTCTTGATCTTGATCGTTTTAAATCCATCAACGATACCCTTGGACATCATGCAGGCGATCTGGTCCTCAAAGAATTTGCGTTCAGATTAAAGGGCTGTATCCGCCAGACCGACATGGTCGGGCGCTTGGGCGGTGATGAATTTGTGATTGTTCTTGAAGGTTTAAATAGCCAGGAAGAAAGTGAAATTGTAGGATCAAAAATCATCCAGGCAATGACGACTCCCTTCAATATTGATGGCAACTCTAGAATCATCACTACCAGTATCGGGATTGCGATTTCTAACACTAAAAATTCCAGTGGCGAAGACCTCTTGAACAAGGCTGACGAAGCCTTGTATCTGGCTAAAAAAGCGGGACGGAATATTTTTAGAAGTCTTGAACTTTAACGGATGAAAAGGTAGACGTCACCACTCGTTAGCGATGCTTGGCGAGGTTTGCGAGTTAAACCCAGATTTTCCATTAGACCGCTACCACTTCGCAAAAAATGCAGACGGCGTGCGGTCTTCAGAGGGATAGCACCACCGCGATTTGAGTGGAAACGCTACAGCGATAATTGCACCTTTGGCGAACTGCCTGGCGTTGTTCCAATGGAAAATCTGGGTTAAAGCAAAACTATCACTCTATAAGCAAACAAACAGGCAACTGATAGCAACAAACAAGCAAAGCTAGTTTGTATCATCGTCTCACTGAATAATCTGGCAGCACGTCTGCCCAGCAGCATGCCAAGTATCGTACTCAGTACAAAAAATGTTGTGAACTGCAAAGGGATTACCGCGCCATGTAGTACAGCGCTACCTACCCCGGCGCTGCCGACTAAAGCAATCACAAATAAGGAAGTCGCAATCGCGCCATGCATACTGAGGTTGGTGTAGTGCCGCAACATCGGGACGATAACAAAGCCGCCGCCAACACCCAATAAACCCGTGACTAAACCTGCGATACCGCCGATTGAGGCAATGACTAAGCTGGTAACCCACGTCCATTCAAAACGCCCGGTGCTACTGTTGATACAAACCCGGGTTGGTGATTGCTGACCGGAAGCGGGATTAATCCTTCGGCTGAATAATCGGATCGCCACAAAAAATAAAATCACAGCGAATAAACCCATCAACCAGACTTGTGGGAGGCGCTGTGCAGCTAGTACACCGACAGAGGTTAAGGGCATACCAATCAAGGCCATCAGTAATGCAGCACGGTAACGCACTAGATTTTTTCGAAAGCCCTCTACCGCACCCACCGCAGCGCCAACGGTGACGGCTAACAATGCCACGGGCATGGCTTGCTGCATTTGCCAGCCCATTGCCTCAACCAAAGCGGGTACCGCCAAAATGCCGCCACCCGCACCAGTCATGCCCATGACTGCGCCGACGGTTACACCAATAATCAAAGCAATAAGCTGGAGCATGTGAGTATAGTCAGGTGAGTAGAATCAAGTGAACAGCGTCATAGAGGTTGGATCAAATAGCCAAGTTCAAATAAGCAAAGCCGTTTTTATTGATCAGATTGTTTTGCTGTAGAAGCATAGAATTTTTCTAACCAATTAAACACCTGCATGCCGACCAGCATCGCCAGCACAAACAAGGCGCCTTTGCCAAAGCCGCCACCCAGCAAAACCAGCGCCGGGCCCGGACAAATTCCGGCGATTCCCCAACCCATACCAAACAGCAGACTACCGATGATGAGACGACGATCGATCTGCGTGCCAGTCGGCAAATGTATAGGCAAACCAAGCAGCGACTGTTGATGTTGGTGTTGATATTGACGCTGACGTCGACGCGCAAACCAAAATGCACCACTGGCTACCGCAATCGCACCCGCCATCACCAAGGCCAATGATGGATCCCAAGCGCCGCCCAGATCTAAAAAACCAAGCACTTTGACCGGATCAGCCATGCCCGCCAAAATCAATCCCAGACCAAAAATCAGTCCCGCCAATCCAGAGAAAAATAGGGGCATCATAGAACTCCGGTTAAATTGGTCAAACCATGCCGGAGGATAAAAACGGTGACAAAACCGGCTGCCATAAACGCGATGGTTGCCATTAAAGAACGCGGCGATAAACGCGACAAACCACAAACGCCGTGCCCGCTGGTACAGCCTGAACCATAGCGTGTACCGATGCCGACCAGCAAACCGGCAATGATGATGGACGGCCAACCAGTATCAATTTTTATTATAGGCAAAGTGGCAAATACGCCATATACCAAAGGCGCGCTCAGCAAACCCAGCACAAACGCTAGGCGCCACCACCAATCGCCGCTCACCGGTCGCAACAATCCGGCAACGATGCCGCTGATGCCAGCAACCCGACCATTCATCAAGATCAGCAGCGATGCGGCGAGACCGATTAAAGCGCCGCCAAGCAAAGCAGAAACCGGGGTAAAAACGGCCCATGCAATATTCATAAAAATAGTCTCATAAAATATACTCCCCAATATTTTTTTAAAATAATGCCGATTGTCCAAATAATACCCAGACGATTAAAATATACTAACCCTGAGTATATTCAGGACTTAGGACAATACAGATCATACAAAAGCTGCAACAAATGCAGTACTTTGGGGTCGGCGACAGAGTAATAAATGCGCTTTCCGTCACGCCGCGTATCGACTAAACCTTCGGTTCGCAACACGCCCAATTGCTGCGACAAGCTGGGTTGATGCAGATCTAGCAGCTCTTCCAGCTCGCTGACAGACTTCTCGCCTTGGCTAAGCTGGCACAGCAGCAGTAAGCGATCTTCATTGCCCAAAGCACGCAAGGTGCTGCTAGCGGCTTGTGCAGCGATGCGCATTTGTGCAATATCAAACGCATGTCCGGCTGGCTCTGTTGATTCTATTGATTCTGTTGTTTGGGTAGTCATAGCAGCTCGTTATAATTTACTTGATTACATTATATAATTTGATATTATGTAAGTCAAAAGAATATTTATCCCCAATCATTAGGAATGAGGAAATCATGTCCGTGCAATTTCAAAGCTTCTTTGATGCCACCACTTGCACCGCGACTTATGTGGTCTTTGATAAGGTAGCAGGCAAAACTGGCGGTCATGCTGCCGTGATCGACAGCGTCCTCAATTACGATCCCAAATCCGGGCGCACCAGTACCGCAGGTGCAGATCAGATTGTGGAATTTATTCGTAGCCAGCAATTACAACTTGATTGGATATTAGAAACCCACGCGCATGCCGATCACTTATCGGCTGCACATTATTTGCGCCAGCAGTTAGGCGGAAAAATTGCGATTGGCGCACATATCCGTCAGGTACAAACGGTATTTAAAAAGCTATTCCATCTGGAGCCGGACTTCGCGGTTGATGGTTCGCAATTTGATGTGCTGTTTGAGGAGAATGAAGAATTCCAGATCGGCAGTTTGACCGCCAAGGCCTTATATGTGCCTGGCCACACCCCAGCAGATATGGCATACCAGATCGGCGATATGGTTTTTGTCGGCGACACTTTATTTATGCCCGATGTCGGCACGGCGCGTTGCGACTTCCCTGATGGCGATGCGCACTTACTGTATCGCTCTATCCAAAAACTATTATCACTGCCGGAATCGACACGCCTCATGATGTGCCACGACTACCCACCGACCAACCGCGCAATCCGCTTAGAAACCAGTGTGGCCGAGCAAAGGATTAATAACATTCACGTACATGACGGCATCAGTGAGGCCGCGTTTGTAGCAATGCGCAACAAGCGCGATGCGGGTTTAGAGATGCCAATATTAATTTTGCCGTCGGTGCAAATCAATATCCGTGCTGGTGCTTTTCCGACAGCGGAAGAAAACGGGATTAGCTACTTAAAAATCCCGCTGAATGGCATATGAAGTTTTCTACATATATTTTTCTACATGGTTTTCTACATATAGTTTTCTACTGCAGCGTCGCCAGATTTATTCACCAGTTTTATGTGCTCTCTACGAGCTCTTTAGGATAAATCCTGACCAGCACTATCCGTGGGCCATTCATTTTTTTCACTACTGCATCAAATTGTGGGAAACCAATTTTTTGGCCTTCAATCGGTAAGTCGCCCAAGGTATGCATGATTAAACCGCCGATAGATTCAACCTCTTCGCTATCGATGTCGATACCGAGTGCAATGCCCAGAGTAAACAAAGGCAAACTGCCTTTGCCCATCATAGTACCGTCGTCCAACGTGACCCAATCGTTTTCATTCAAGCGGAATTCGTCACGGATTTGTCCAACCAAAGCGCCTAACAAATTATCCAAAGTCAAAAAGCCCAGCGGTTTATTGTCTTTGTAACCGACGATCGCAAAATGCGGCGCACCTTTACGAAAGCGCCGGAATAATTCCAATGCGGGCATGGTTGGCGGGACAAATTCTACATAGCGCAAATGGCTGCTTAATTCGTCTAGCGGTTTACCGCTTTGCTGCGCCAGAAATAAATCCTTCAGATGCAACATACCAAGGACTGTTTTGCCATCCGCCTCCAGATACGGATAACGGCTGAAGCGATTGCGATACGCAGTTTCCATATTCTGCGCCAAGGTTTTGTCCTTATGCATCGCTACTACTTCGCTAAATGGACGCATCAGGTCAGAAACTTCCAGATCACCAAAATCCAGCATCTGCGCCATGATGCTCCACTCATCTGGCGTCAGTTTTTTACTGCCATGGCTACCGCGCAAAATCAGCTTTAGTTCGTCCGGCGAGTAATGTGTATCGCCACCATGTGCGGCATCTAAGCCAACCCAGGTCAAGACTTTATTGGCGCTGGCATTGAGCGCCCAGATAACCGGGTACATCGTCCAATAAAATAAATACAGCGCCGGTGCAGTCCACAACGATACGGTCTCTGGCATACGGATCGCCATCGATTTTGGCGCCAGTTCACCAATCACAATATGTAAAAAGGAGATGACGAAGAAGGCAAAAATGAAGGAAATGCCATGAATCAATTCTACCGAGACGACGCCAACGGCAACCAGCAGAGGCTCCAGCAAGCGGGCAAACGCGGGTTCACCTATCCACCCCAGACCCAAAGACGCCAGCGTAATACCAAGCTGGCAGGCCGATAAATAAGAATCCAGATGTTGATGCACGGTACCAAGTAAGCGTCCACGCACGCCGCCGGTTTTGGCAATACTGCGCACTCTGGTTTGACGCAATTTGACCAACCCAAATTCGGCGGCCACAAAAAAACCATTCAACACCACCAAAAACAAGGCGGCGATTACGAGCAAAAGATTATCCAACACAAACTTTCTGTCAACGAACCAACCGCTAATGTAGACTAGATTGAGGGAACTTGCCTAGTAATTGAGGTGTCAATATGCGATTACTTAGCAAGTATCGCTTGAAAATTACTACGGTCGTCAATATATACTCGGATCAAGTATATTTAAGTTGTCCATAGAATTATTGGACAATAGGCATATTTTTCAATAAAAACTGGGGAGTATATTGAAAATACTAGAAAAAACCGGCTCGGTCAGATTAAATCAGATAGCATAAAAATACTGGCAGCAGCGAACATAGTCAGACGTCGCATTCCGTAGCTGCAAGCTTGGCGTACAGAAAAATTCGGACTATATCCTTAGGACTTTTACTGGTTTCGCGACCGCTCTCTACTCATCCCTGAGCTTAATTCCGCACATAATTAACGGCACTTAGTTACAAGCAATCGTGCCAAGATGACATAGAATCCGACAAAGCTCATCCGCAAGAAAGAAATGGAGAAAACATTGTCTATCGACAGCATCCTTATTCGCATCTCTCAAATCAGACAGCAAGACCCACTCTATCGAAATATAGATTGTTTGCGTGATCTGGTCGCAGCGCTACGCCCTCCTCGCGTCCACAATATTGGGCAAGCTACCGACAATATCCGTGCGCTGTGCTACCTGTTAAAGCAACATCCGGATTGGGCACGCAGCCTACGTGAATACATCGCGCAAGTGATCACGACCCGCAAACTGGTGCATCTGTTTACCGACACGGGCATTACCCAAAACAAGGGATTTTGGGGTGCCGTCTGGCATCAATTGGCAGAGAAGTTTTTGCCGCCGCTGGTCAATGACGACTACCTTAAAGATCTGTTCGGTCAACTATTTAATAACGCCAACGACTATCGCTGGGTATCGGGTGTCAGTGATGAAGTCTGGCTAGAGTTATTCATGAGTCTGGGTTTTAGAGTCTCCAACCCACGTCCGATCTATGCCGCAATGACGCAAGAAGTACTCAGCGCAGTACAAGTTTTGTCATACCGTATCACTACGATTGGCCTGGAGGCAGAACTGGTCAGAAATTATCCAGATATAGAACGTTTTGAATCGCCATTTTTACGCCAGAACGACGCCATCAACGATTACATTGTTGGCCATAGCGATTGGTTAATCGATAAAGAAATAAGCCGCGAAGACAGTTTGCATATCGAAGTGTTACTGACGCAGTGTGAAGAAGTCGTAATCAAAATCAGACGTACCGCAGCGATGCAAGGCGTATCCGTCAGCCTGACGCGTTTGCTATTACGCCTGACACAAAGTATCGAGCGCTTACGGATTTTATTAACACTGCTGGACACCCGCAGCGCCAAATCTGCGGCGATGATCGGGGTCGCGCTGTTAAAAGAACTGGTATTAGCCGATAACAAAAACGGCAGTATCCGGGACCTAATCCAGACCAACACCGAATTATTGTCATTGCAAGTCACCGAGCATGCTGGTAAAAGCGGTGAACATTACGTCACGACCAATCGCAAAGAATGGTACGAAATGATGCGCTCGGCAATGGGCGCGGGATTTATTGTCGGCTTTATGGCGATGATCAAAATCCTGTTTGGCAAATTGATCATGGCACCGTTTGGCTATGCCGTTTTATATAGCCTAAACTATTCATTCGGATTTATGTTTGTGCATGTCTTGCACTTTACGATTGCGACCAAACAGCCGGCGATGACCGCTGCACTGATCGCCAAATCAATTGATAAAGGCAAGCAAAAACTCGATGAACTGGTCGAGCTGATCGTACAAGTATTACGTTCACAATTTATTGCGATTCTCGGTAACGTCGGGATTGCGATCCCGACTGCCTTTGCGATTGCCTGGGCATGGTTTGCGATCTCTGGTCACCACATGGTGACGGTCGATAAAGCCCACCACTTGCTAGAGGATATTGACCCTATCCACAGTCTGGCACTTCCGCATGCGGCGATTGCCGGTGTGTGCTTGTTTTTGTCTGGATTGATTTCGGGCTATTACGATAATAAAGCAGCGTATTCGCGCATACCAGAACGCTTGCGCCAATTACGTTGGTTAAGAGCGATTTTGGGCGAATCACGCTTGCATAAAATGACCAACTATATCGGCAATAATCTGGGAGCATTAGCAGGTAATTTTTTCTTCGGTGTGATGCTGGGTACGATAGGTCAGTTGGGCGTGTTCTTTGGATTACCGATTGATATTCGCCATATCACTTTCTCCAGTGCTAACTTTGCCTTTGCACTAGCGGCGATGGACAACCATATGCCCTGGCAAGTTGTGGTCACTTCGCTGTCGGGTATTTTATTGGTAGGCCTGACCAATTTAGGCGTGAGTTTTTCGCTGGCGATGATGGTTGCCTTACGGTCTAAGCGCGTGAGTTTTGGCCAAGGCAGAGCTCTAAATAAAATGCTGTGGAAGCGGTTTTGGTCGGGTACCAGAGATTTCTTTTTACCACCAAAAGAAATCTCTGGCATAGATCCAGTGACTGCAGCGACACTGGATGAAGAGGCGAAAGAGGCGGAACAATCGGCACAATCCATTAATGCCGCGTCGGTACCAGATCAAAAACCGATTGAGCACAAGTCTCACTGACGATAAACTCATTGGCACTTGCTAAGTGCCAACCGATATATCTAAGCTCTCGCAGGTCTCTGAACAAAGCCTTGTTCAGAGACCTTAAATATTCTCGCTATCAAATCACCACCGGGACAGAAAAATGGAATTTTTGTACCAAATCGATGCCTGGAAAATCGCACTCAGTTTATTGATCTGTCTGTTCCTGATGATTGAGATCAGTTACCGCTTCGGCAAGCGTAATGACCCTGCGGTATATGAGCAATCCAGCTCCGTGTTTTCTACTTTAATGGGTGCTGCTCTGGCCTTGCTGGGATTGTTACTCGCGTTCTCGTTTGCGATGGCCTCCGCCCGTTATGATCTGCGAAAAAATATTATTTTGAAAGAAGCTAATGCGATCGGCACTACGTATTTGCGGGCTGATTTACTCGATCCTAATGTGCGCGACCAAGTCAAAAATAAATTAAAGGACTACACCAAAATTCGTCTGGCGAGCTATCAGACCAGCATTAATCAAAAACAAATTAGCCAAGTCAGTCAGCACACGAATCAATTACAGCAAGAAATCTGGAGCATCGCCAGTAGCGAACTGCGGCGCGAAAGACAAATGAATAATTCACTGTTTGTGCAAGCGCTCAATGACATGATTGATGTCAGCGCAGAGCAAAATGATGCGCGAGAAAATCATGTACCTGAATCCGTGTTCTGGCTGCTGTTTATCTCGGCACTGTTGACAGCCGCGCTCAGCGGCTATGCCTGCGGCGCCATTGGTCATCGCAACATAATGGCGACGAGCATATTTGCGTTGTTGGTCGCGTTAGTCATTTTCTCCATCATTGATCTGGACCGGCCACAACGCGGCTTAATTCAGGTGAACAAGCATCCTATGCAAAGTGTGCTGGAGAGCATGCAATAGATAGGTGAGGAGCTGAGTAAAAAGCGTATTGGTTAAAAAGATGATGGCATTTAGTCGCGCAATTTTTTAAAAATATCCATAATAAAACGTCAACCTAAACGAGCTTGATCGCGTTATCCTTATGTCCTTATCTTTACGTGTACCCAAGCTTCTGAGCATTGCGTGGGTATCGCGCCCATCACAATTCGACATCAAGGATTTTCATGCAAAGATCTTCTGCCGCTATCGTCTCAACTAGTCTTGCAGTCAGCATTACCATCAGCTTGTCTGCACTGGTATCCCAATCCGCATTTGCCAACGACTATTCGCCTTTATTTAAAGCAAAAAAATATGATGAAGTGGCGCGTGTCGCCAACGCCAAACTCAGCGTAGAGCCGAATAATGCAGATGCATTAATTGCCAAAGCTAAATTGATTTTGATTGAGGGTAAAGAAAGTCGTTTAGACGAAGCGGCAAAGCTAGCTGAGCAGTGCATTAATGCAAATCCAAGCAACTCGGATTGTCAAGAAAGTCTGGGGGAAGTATTAGGCACCAAGGCCATGCGCGGCGGGATTATGTCAGCGATTGGTTATGCCAGCAAAATACGTGATGCCTTCCAAAAAGCAGTCGAACTCAATCCCCAAAATATAGAGGCACGCAGCTCCTTGATGGAGTACTACATGCAAGCGCCAAGCATCGCAGGTGGCGGCAAAGGCAAAGCTGAAAAACTCATTACAGAGACAGTAAAAATCAATCCGGCAGCCGGCACTTTAATGCAAGCCAAGCTGGATATCGCAGATGAGAATTTCAGCAAAGCTGAAGCCGCGATCTTGTCAGTCAACGCTACCAATTCAGAACAGCTGAGCGATATGCAAGCCGATCTGTTGCAAAGTTTAGGCAGCAATTATGCAAAGCAGAAAAAATATGCGGATGCATCCCGTGTATTCCAAGAATCGCAACGTCGCTTCCCGGATAAGCAAGGCGGCTTTTATGGCATGGCCAGAAATCTGCAAGAGCAAGGTAAACACAAAGAAGCCATCACTTTTTTTGAGAAAGCTCTCGCTATCGATGCGCAATCCTATACCTACTATCGCATGGGCCAATGTCTGCAAGCTTTAAGCGACAAAGCCAAGGCGATAGTCACTTTTGAAAAAGCATTGAGCTTTAAACCAGAGCTACCGAAAAAAATTAAAGACGATGTTGAGGCGCAGTTGAAAATGCTGAGAGGCTAATTCGGCGCCTGATCATCAGTAAGTTAGAACTTATTTGCTACCCTCATTTTTTTCTGTTCCTCTGTAAATCATCTACCGTTTCAGGCGAGTGTGGTCTGAAACGGTACACATTCTGCAAATAAGGTCATTTTTATATCAAAAAATTTGACCTCTCCCATGAGTCAATTCACAATCCCTGTGTCGGTACAGCATTAAGATTGCTATCGAACAAGAGAAAGTATGGCACTCATTAATTCGGTCATGAATCACCGAGTAGTAAGTATTTCCAAGCATGTTCGAAACTGAGATTGATCTGAATTTAAATCGTCTGCGTGCTTATTTAAAAAATAGTTGCGTGTACGTGAATAGTTGCGTGGTTACGTCATCTTCTTTGCGAGCTCTTTATCTGCAAGTTTTACAAGGCACTCCATGGCTTTAAGCGCCAAAAAACTTGTCTTCTCCCCTGCTGTCGCTGCCTTGTGCCTGAGCGGGTTATTGTCTGCCTGTAGTTTGAGCACACCTAAGCCAGATCAGCATCTGCTTGATAATAATGCCGCAACTTGGCAAACAAATTTACCACCGTCTGAGAAGGTGGATGTTGCACAAAATCTTTCTGCCTGGTGGGATAGCTGGAACGACGCTACGCTGAGCCAGCTTCAACAAGTTGCGCAGCAACAAAATCAAAGTCTGGCGCAAGCCACCGCCCGTATAGGACAGGCGCGCGCCGATGCGGCAGCAGCGGGAGCTGCGCTTTGGCCTAGCCTCAACCTGACGGCCAGCGTGACGGCTGGTCGCAATCCACAATTACTGCAAACCAGCAAACAGACGCTGGCGATCGCGGGGCTAGATGCCAAGTGGGAAGTCGATTTATTTGGCGCAGTATCGGTAGCTCGCCGCGGCGCAGTAGCGCGGCTCAATACGCGTGAAACCGAGTGGCACGATGCCAGGATTAGTCTTGCAGCAGAAGTTGCCAACACCTATGTCAGCTTACGTGTTTGCGAAGCGCAAGCCGATTTACAGCAACGAGCCTTGCAGTCGCAAGAGCTGGCGCAGCAACTGACAACTCGCAAAGCCGAAGCTGGCTTTATCTCACCGCTGGAGCTGGCACAGCAAGCCGCCGTGGTCGCTAATGTGCAAACCCAATTACAGCGTCAGCAAAGTGATTGTGCGATACTCGTCAAATCCTTGGTTGTATTAAGCACCTTGCCCGAGGCAGAATTGCGCCAGATGTTGAGCGCACGGCATGGGCAATTGCCGCAAGTCAGTAGTTTTATTGTCGATGCAGTCCCCGCCAAAGTGTTATTGCAACGCCCCGACTTGCGCGCCAGTTTATATAACCTGACCGCTAGTGCGGCAGAGATCGGCGTTGCAGAAGCGCGGCGTTATCCTTCTATATCTTTACTCGGCTCGATCAATGTATTTGGTGTGCGCATTGGCGACCAAACGATGCGCGATAGCAGCTGGTCGTTCGGCCCCAGCCTGGATTTACCCTTGTTTGATGCGGGCAAGCGCAAAGCTGCGGTGGATGGAGCGCAAGCGCGTTATGCCGAGACTCTAGCGGCGTTCCGCCAGCAAAGTTTGATCGCCATCCGCGAAGTCGAAGAGGCAATAGTCAGATTGAATACCGTCAACCAGCATCTGCAAAGCTATGCTGCCATTGAAACAGCGAATACAAAATCACTAGAAAGCGCCGAAGCAGGCGTCCGCTTTGGCAGTAATAGCGTGCTCGATAAAGAAGATGCCTTGCGTCAGCAACTCAGCAGTCAGCAACAAAAATTATCTTTGCAGCGCGATCAGGCAAGTGCCTGGATTGCGCTGTATAAAGCGGTCGGTGGTGATTGGAAAACCACCTCGATAACAGAATAAATACCTATGCAGACACTTTGATATAAATAAATACTCCCTACAGGTATATTTAAGTTGTCCATATAATCATTGGACAATAGGGTATATTTAAAAAAATAATGGGGGAGTATATTGTATTTCCCGGTATTTATATGCTCATATTCTGTTGAGTGAATGCAGGGAAAAGAATTGCAGAGAAAAGAATTTTACGGAGTCGGCATATGAAGTACGTACTCGATCATAAAAGAACAGCCATCATCGTCAGCGCCTTGCTGATACTGATGTTGCTCATCCTTGTCTTTGCCAAAAGAGGTTTGTCAGCAGATCAGACCGGCAATACTAGTCACAGCGCCAAAGGTGACATCAACACCAATCTTGGCGCCAGCGCCGTTGGCTTAGGTAATGCAGCAGCTGCAGCAGGTTCCGTACGTCCCTCCCTCAGCGTGACGGTAGCGACCATACAAAATACGGCATGGGCCGGTAGCAGCAGCGCCAATGGCAGCATCGCTGCATGGCAAGAGGCCATCATCGGCACCGAACTCAACGGTGTACGGCTTAATGAATTACTGGTGCAGGTTGGTGACAAGGTCAAACGTGGTCAACTGCTCGCCAAATTTTCTGAAGAGACGATCAGCACTGAAGTCGCCCAGCAGGAAGCGATGCTGGCTGAGGCGGAAGCGACCTTGGCGGAAGCCCAAAGCAATGCCAGACGAGCGATGCAGTTAAAAGAAAGCGGCGCCATCAGCATCCAGCAAATCAACCAGTATGCCACTGCCAGAAATACCGCATTTGCCCGTATGTCCGCCGCCAAGGCAAGTGTGCAATCGGCGCGATTACGACTAAAGCAAACCCGCATTGTTGCACCGGACGATGGTGTGATCTCTGCCCGCAGCGCGACCATCGGCGCAGTTGCACAAAGCGGTCAGGAATTATTTCGTCTGATTCGCCAGGGCAAGCTGGAATGGCGCGCAGAAATGACGGCAGAAGACAGTGCCCGTATCAATATCGGTCAGCAAGTAAACGTGTTCGCTACCGATGGCAGCGTTATTCAAGGCAAAGTCAGAATGCTGGCACCGACGGTAGACACACAAACTCGTAAGACCCTGGTGTATGTGGATTTGCTGGAGGGAGCAAATAAAACTGGCGTGATGAATAATCTCAAAGCAGGCATGTTTGCCAAAGGTGCGTTCGTATTGGCTGAGACCAACGCGATCTCCGTACCCAGTACAGCGGTCGTGATGCGTGACGGTTATGCCAGTATCTTTGTGATGGACACTAGCAAGGACGTAACGAAGGACATCGGCAAAGTAAAGCAATTGCGGGTGACCACCGGCAGAACCCAAAACGGCAGAACTGAAATCCTGAGTTCTCTCAATAATGGACTCTCAGCGACATCAAAAGTGATCGACAGCGGGGCTGGTTTTTTGGCCGATGGCGACATCGTCAGAGTGGTGAGTGCAACTCCCGCCTCTTCCAGCCCAAAGTAAGGCCAGCGCATGATGAACTTTTCTTCCTGGTCGATCAAAACACCGATTCCGGCGCTATTGCTGTTTATTCTGCTGACCCTGGCTGGTCTGCTCGCTTTTCATGCGATGAAGATACAGGACTTTCCTGATATCGAATTGCCGATGATTACCGTCGCCACATCCCTCCCCGGCGCGGCTCCGGCACAGATAGAAACTGAGATCACCCGCAAGCTGGAAAACGCGCTGGGCACGATGCAGGGAGTCAAACATTTGTACTCCACCGTACAAGATGGCATGTCGCTTACCACCATCGAGTTTGTGCTGGAAAAACCTATGCTGGAAGCATTAGACGATGTCCGTAATGCCGTCAGCACCGTGCGCGGAGAATTGCCAGGCGACGTGAAAGATCCTGTGATCAGTAAGGTGGAATTTTCCGGCGTCCCGTTTCTGGTGTACACCGTCGCCTCTGGCAAATTAGATGAAGAAGGTTTGTCCTGGCTGGTGGATAACCAGATCACTAAGTCCTTGATGTCGGTACCGGGTCTGGGCAAAGTTGCACGGGTGGGCGGCGTCGACCGTCAGGTCCTGGTTGAACTCAATGCTGCCAGCATGGCGGCACTGAATGTCTCCGCCGCCGAAGTCTCGCGTCAGCTAGTCCAAGTGCAGCGTGATGCCTCTGGTGGTCGCGCCAATATTGGTAACAGTGAACAGGCAGTCCGTACCATCGCCACCGTCGCCAGCGCAGCCGAACTCGCCAACATGGAATTGAGCCTGAGTGATGGTCGCCGGCTGCAACTCAAACAAATCGCCCATGTACAAGACACCGTCGCCGAACGACGTTCAATCGCGCTACTGGATGGCAAACCGGTGGTCGGTTTTGAAGTTACACGTAGTCGAGGTGCGAGCGAAATTACGGTCGCCAAAGGCGTACGTGATGCCTTAAACAAATTACAAGCGAGCCATCCGGATTTAATTCTGGACGAAGCGTATAACATGGTCGAGCCAGTACAAGAATCCTTTGACGGTTCTATGTATTTGCTGTTTGAGGGCGCACTGCTGGCGGTGCTGGTGGTCTGGTGGTTCTTGCGAGATTGGCGCGCGACTCTGGTATCTGCCGCAGCATTACCATTGTCTGTCATACCGACTTTTCTCGGCATGTATTTGTTTGACTTTACGCTCAACACCGTAACGCTATTATCGCTAGCGCTGGTAGTCGGTATTCTGGTCGATGATGCGATTGTAGAAATCGAAAATATCGTACGCCATTTGCGCATGGGTAAGACGCCTTATCAAGCGGCGATGGAGGCCGCAGATGAAATAGGCTTGGCAGTCATCGCCACGACCTTCACTCTGGTTGCAGTATTTTTGCCAACGGCGTTTATGACTGGCATCGCCGGTAAATTCTTTAAGCAATTTGGCTGGACTGCGGCATTGGCAGTACTGGCATCCTTAGTCGTCGCACGTTTGTTAACGCCGATGATGGCGGCCTATTTTCTGAAACCTATTGTGCATCCGAGCAGCGACAGCAAGCTGATGCAAACCTATATGCGGGTGGCGGAATGGTGTCTGGAACATCGATTGATGACGTCGATTTTGGCGGGCATTTTCTTTTTTGGATCGCTTGCGCTAGTACCATTTTTACCGACTGGCTTTGTACCACCGGACGACCGTTCACAAACCGTCGTCAAGTTAGAACTACCGCCTGGCAGTTCGTTTAAAGACACTTTCGCTGTGGCAGAACAAGCGCGAAAAATTCTAGAAAAACGTAAAGATATTACCAAAATTTATACCTCTGTCGGCAGCGGTAGCGCAGGCTCTGATCCATTTGGCGAGGGCGGCATTAGCTCAGTCAACAAAGCCAATTTGACACTCACGCTGAGTCCCCGATCACAACGCAGCGAGACAAAAACAGTGATAGAAGGCAAGTTACGTCAGGTATTACAAGTGCTGCCGGGTGTGCGAATCAATATCGGACTTGGTGGTACGGGAGAAAAACTACAACTCTCGTTAAGCGGAGATAACCCCGATACTTTAAACAGCGCAGCAGAGGCAGTGCAGAGAGATTTACGTACTTTGTCAGGCGTCGGCGCGATTAGCTCAAACGCCAGCCTGCTCCGGCCAGAAATTATTATCCGTCCAGACTCCGCCCGCGCCGCCGATCTCGGCGTGAGCACTGTGGCGATTGCAGAAACGATACGCGTCGCTACCGTCGGCGACTATGACGTTGGTCTGGCAAAATTGGATTTGCCTGAGCGCCAGATACCGATCGTAGTGCGGTTCCCGCTAGGGTCACGCAATGATCTCTCGCAGTTATCCCAACTCGCGGTACCTGGCAAAACTGGACATGTGCTACTGAGCCAAGTCGCTGATCTAAGCATGGGCAGCGGTCCGACACAAATTGGCAGAATGGACCGATCACGCAACGTCACCTTTACCATAGAGTTGAACGATAAAACTTTAGGTGAGGTCAGCGATGCCGTCGATACCCTGCCAAGCTTAAAGAATCTTCCGGCTGGCGTCATCCGCACAGAAATTGGCGATGCCGAAGAGATGAAGACGCTGTTTGCGAGTTTCGGGCTGGCGATGCTGACGGGGGTATTGTGCATCTACATGGTGCTGGTATTGCTGTTCCATGATTTTATGCAACCAGTCACGATTCTGGCAGCTTTACCTTTATCCATAGGCGGGGCTTTTGTCGCACTACTATTAACGCACAGCGCATTCTCTATGCCGTCTTTGATTGGCTTAATCATGTTGATGGGCATCGCCACTAAAAACTCTATCCTTCTGGTCGAGTATGCCATCGTGGCACGTCGCAACGGACTGTCGCGTCGCGCTGCATTGCTAGATGCCGGACATAAACGCGCGCGCCCTATCTTAATGACCACCATTGCTATGGGCGCTGGCATGCTGCCAATTGCTTTGGGCATCGGCATTGATCCTAGTTTTCGCGCACCGATGGCAATCGCCGTCATCGGTGGTTTGATTACCTCCACCCTGCTTTCATTACTGGTGGTACCAGTCGTATTTACCTATGTTGACGACCTTGTACAAAAAGTAATGCGACGTACAGTAAAAACAGCGCACGCCACTACCGCTGCGGACGAATAACGATCACCGCAGCAAATCACCACGCCTATCGCATGCATGCGGTGATCGTCACAAAATATTGATACCTGCCGATCGTATTAATGGTCGGTTTGCGCTCACGCAGCAGCGCACTTTTTGCTGCTTTTTATATATTTAATGCAAGCATTTTAACTCTGCAAAATCATGATCATTTTGCTGTAAAACACGATTAAAAATAAGCTAAAAAATAAGATCAAAAATATCATTAAATAAGTACCATTAATTATTTAAACGATTTTTAATCGAAGTTAACCTCCAATGGCTGTGCAATGCATGTCATTAAAGGGTCATAAAAATATGTATATCGATATGTTGTTATCAATTAACAACAATTTCTGCACTATTTCCCTAAAAAAAACGCAAATCCTTGACTTGATTTCTTACTCATAAGTTAATGAGCAATCGTTTGCGCAAGCGATTGCTTTTTTCTGCTTTTTTATCGTTTTAGGAAATCAGAAAGTCATGAGGCAATTTATTTGTGTCTACGATTGCGTCGAGGTGTCACAGCCAATATCAGGGTCGGCGTATTGATATCAGTCGTCAACAAAAGATGTAGAGCACAACAATAACAAGAACAGGTCTGCAGCGAAGTCTGCTTTTCTTCCCTTCGGCCGTATCAATCTTGTTGCAGTTTTTTATTAGCTAGCTTCAGATTTACTCAATGTACTTGGTTCGGAACATACCGAATTTACTCAACAGCCGTCTTAAGGGAGAAACAACTCGTGCACAACTTTACACATCATCTGAGTCATCGCATCAAACTAAAAACCCTCGCCTATCAACTCAGTCTGGTCTGCGCTTTAGGTGTGGCAGCAAGTAGTAGCGCTATGGCCTCATACGCCGATCATCATGAATTTGAGGCGACGCTGCATGTACCTTTTCGTGCAGATGCTAGTCTGCGGACTGGTGACGAGTCGCGTTATTTCACGATGGAATTTGAATTCCCCCTGCTGGAACAAGAACAATCCGTCACCTGGCGTCTGGAGCTGATCAGCCCGACCGGGAAAGTCGTCAACAAATGGTATGGCGTAGAAAAATTATTTAAAAAAACTATCACAACCAAAGTATTGTGGGCAGGTCGTCCATATGGCTCGACTAGCTTATCTTCCAACGTACCTAATGGTTTATACCAAGTGCGCTTGACTGCAACATCCAATGACACGAGTGGTTTGACTGCTTTGGCTGGCGGTGCAGGTGCACAAGACAAATTAGTAGAAAACGTATTAGCCAAGTCTAAAACTGAAATCATTTCTCAAAGCTGGCCTATGCAAGTGGGTACGCTCACCGCACCGTCTATGCCGAGTTTTAAAGCCTTGCCTACTCGCGCAAAAAGTGGCACAAGCCTCGCTAGCACTAAAACACTCAGCTCAACTGCTGCTGGCGGTACAGTCAGTTCTTTAGCCGTTGCGGCACCAAGCAGTTTGCCGTACACAATCTATTTCGGTAACTTGCATAGCCAGACAAATCACAGCGATGGCGGTGGCGCTCTGAGTTCTTGTACCGGCGCACAAAATCCGCAATCTGCCGCACTTGGCCCGACAGATGCCTACCAATATGCGTTAAACCGTGGTCTGGATTTTTTGATGACGTCGGAACACAATCATATGTACGACGGGTCTGACAGCACCAATGCTTCTGCCGTACCAGCAACCGCAAAAAATCTATATCAATCGGGACTAACGGCGGCGACCAGCTTCAATTCTGCACATTCAAACTTCTTGGCTATTTATGGCATGGAATGGGGCGTCATTAGCAATGGCGGCCATATGAATATTTTCAATTCCAACGAATTACTGGAATGGGAATATAACAGCAGCAATCAGTTGATTGGCGACACCTACACAGCAAAAAGTGACTACGCCGCGCTGTATACTTTGATGCGTCAACGCGGCTGGATCGGCCAATTTAATCATCCAGCAGCTACAGGCCAGTTCAACGCCGGTGGCGTTGATTTGGGCTATACCGCTGATGGCGATCAGGCGATGGTAATGTGCGAAGTGCTGAACACTTCTGCGTTCTCAACCAATACCACCGAGACCGAAACTAGCCGTAGTAATTACGAAGCGGCCTGTAATAAAGCGTTGGAAGCTGGTTATCACGTTGCCTTCAGCACAGATCAAGATAACCACTGTGCTAACTGGGGTGCTTCTTACACCAACCGCACTGGCGTGTTGCTACCAACCGGAACGACCTTAAACACAGCCAACTTCCTGGCTGCATTAAAGGCGCGCCGAGTGTTTGCGACGATGGATAAAAATTCCCAATTGGTCTTGACTGCCAACGGCCATTTGATGGGCGAGCGCTTTACCAATACCGGTGCGTTAACTCTGGTCACTAACTTTGCCAGCAGTACGGGACGTACTGCTGCAACGGTAGCAATTTACGAGGGTGTGCCTGGACGTAACGGCACGGTCACACAATTGTCCAGCACTGCCACAACGACCATCACACCAGCAGTCGGTGAGCATTTTTACTATGCAAAAATCACTCAGGATGACGGCAATATTTTGTGGTCTGCACCGATGTGGGTAACGCAGTCCACAGGCTCAGGCGGCTCCAGCGATACAACGCCGCCAACAGTCAGCGCAACCGAAAGTGGTACCAGCGGTAATATCACTTTATCCGCCAGCGCCAACGACAATGTCGGCGTCAGTAAAGTTGAGTTTTATGTCGATAGCGTTCTGAAAGGTAATGCCACCAGTTCGCCATATAGCTTGTCGTTGAATTCAACAACACTGAGCAATGCCTCCCATTCGTTGGTCGCCAAAGCCTACGATGCGGCGAACAATGTCGGCACTTCCAGCGCAGTCAATTTTACGGTCAGCAATGCGACCAGCGACACCACGCCGCCAACGGTCAGCGCGACTGAAAGCGGCACTAGCGGCACCATCACTTTGTCGGCAACGGCGAGCGATAACGTTGGGGTTACTAAAGTTGAGTTTTATGTCGATAACACTCTCAAAGGCAGCGCCACGACCACACCTTACTCACTGACGCTAAACTCCACTACGCTCACCAATGCAAGCCATAGCTTAACGGCCAAAGCTTACGATGCCGCCAATAATGTTGGCACATCCTCAGCAGTCAATTTCACCGTTAATAACGCGGCGGCATCGACTCAGTTGATTGTAAATGGTGGATTTGAAAGTGGTGCAAGCTCATGGACAGCGACTAGCGGCGTAGTCAGTTCTGACAGCAGCCAGGCAGCACATGGCGGAACGTATAAAGCGTGGATGGATGGTTATGGCGCTGCACATACGGATTCCATTTATCAGCAAGTCACGATTCCCGCTACCAGCACAACCGCAACGCTGAGCTTCTGGCTGAAAGTCATCTCTGACGAAACGACGACCACCAATGCCTATGACACCCTGCAAGTGCAAATCCGTAATAGCAATGGCACGGTACTCGCGACACTGGCGACTTACTCCAACTTAAATAAAGGCAGTACTTACGTTAACAAAACCTTTGATTTGAGCTCGTACAAAGGTCAGACTGTTCGCGTGTACTTCTTAGGTGTGGAAAATAGCACCGTCGCAACTTCGTTCCTGATTGATGATGTCAGCTTAATTGCGCAATAAAAAAATCTGTTGGAACTGGCGCAAGCCAGTTCCAACAGATTCATCCATTAAGCATTACGCCATAGTTAGCTTTAATACGCTACGACGTCACACAAAATAATCGCGCCAGTTTGGAATTTACAAGCTAGCGTTTTTTATTGAAAACCTCTTACTGGTAAATTAGCACCGCGTTGTATCCAGTTCTTCGGAGAGTACACAGTGCGGCCATCGGTAACATGCAATGTATAAGCATGGCGAGATACCGCAGAGCGATTCGGTGCGCTGTAATGTGGCAACAAACCATGGAAGCAAACCAGGCTACCCGCTTTGACTTCTAAAGGCACCGCTGTACTATCATCCGGCCAAGGCATCGCGTCTAATTTCTCTACGATGACGTGATCGCCCTCACGGATAAAACGTTCGCGCAAGGGAGTTCTGTGTCCACCCGGTTCTGCCCACAAACAACCGTTTTCTAAAGACGCATCCTCCAGCGCAAACCAGAACGTAGTCACACTGATTGGCGTCGTATCAAAGTAAGTAGCATCTTGATGCCAGCGTACTTCGCCACCAATGCCTGGCTGTTTAAAGATATACATGGATTGCCAAATTTGCGGCTCCACCAGACCTAAATCCTGCGCCACTTGCGCCAACTTGGCATCACGTGAAAAAGCAATAAAAACCGGATCAATATCATGCAAGGCGTGGCCGATTTTGTTGATCGATAAAGATTTATCCTGCTTCAGTTCGCCGTCCGGACCAAATGCCTCTTCCTCAAAAAAACAGCGCACCTTATCGGCCGAACCTAAAAAATAGTCGTCTGTCGATTTCTCTTGCTCTTGGGTAGTAAAGATAGACTTGCTCTCAGCAGTGTCAAACTGCTCCACAATCAAACCCGCGCGTTCGCGCAATGCAGCGATCTCGGCAGCAGATTTAAAGTCCGGCACGATCAAATAACCATCCTGAATAAATTGCTCTTTTTGGGCGACGCTCAACATGATACTTTTCCCTCTATGTGTGGCAAACGATGAATTCTCTGCAAGTCAAATCAGATGTTACTAGCTGTATGATACAAAATTATACGCTTGGCAGAATGTTAGCTATTTAAAGAACCGGATCTCACCAAGGTTGGAACAAGCGCTCTAGTTTTATCAGTTATCGTGGCTAATTCCTTAAAACCAGGCAATTTTGTGTAAAATTGTGCCGCTTTGTCGTGCATCAGCTTCGACACTATTATAAGAAAGATATCGAGATGAATGAAGTCCCAATGAATAAAGTCGTCATCAGCGGCACTGGTCTGTTTACTCCATCCCAATCTATCAGCAATGAAGAATTAATCGCTAGTTTCAATGCCTATGTTAATCAATTTAATGCACAAAATGCGACGGCAATTGCCAGCGGTGAAGTAACTGCATTAGAAGAATCCAGCGTCGGCTTTATCGAAAAAGCCTCCGGCATTAAAGCACGCTTTGTCATGGAAAAAGAAGGCGTGCTCGACATCAATCGTATGACGCCGCGCATACCAGAACGCAGTGACGAAGAACCCTCCATCATGTGCGAAATGGCCGTGATTGCCGCCACACAAGCATTAGAACGCGCAGGTCGTACCGCCGCCGATGTGGATGCGGTCATAGTCGCTTGCAGCAATTTGCAACGCGCCTACCCAGCTATTGCAGTAGAAGTACAAAGTGCCTTGGGCATCGATGGCTACGGTTTTGATATGAATGTTGCCTGCTCATCTGCCACCTTTGGTATTCAGGCTGCGGTCAGTGCCATACAAAGCGGCCAGGCGCGCTCAGTGCTGATGGTCAACCCAGAAATTACGAGTGGCCATTTAAACTGGCGTGACCGCGATAGTCATTTCATTTTTGGTGATGCATGCACTGCGATTTTGGTAGAGCGCGCAGATCTGGCAACGTCTGCCGATCAGTTTGAAATCATTGGTCTCAAATTAAAAACCCAGTTCTCCAATAATATCCGTAACAACTTCGGCTTCTTAAACCGTGCAGATGAATCCGGCATTGGCAAACCCGATAAGCTTTTCCGTCAGCAAGGTCGCAAAGTATTTAAAGAAGTTTGTCCGATGGCAGCTGCAACCATTACGGCAACAGTACAAGAAGCAGGGATACAAATCCCTGAAGTACAACGCTTCTGGTTACACCAGGCTAATCTAAATATGAATCTGCTGATCGCTCGTATGATACTTGGACGCGACGCAACGGCGGAAGAATCGCCAACAATTTTGGATACCTATGCGAATACGTCATCGGCAGGCTCCATCATCGCTTTCCACAAGTATCAGGATGATTTAGCGAGCGGCGCAGTCGGTGTGATTTGTTCGTTTGGTGCAGGTTATTCGATCGGTTGCGTAGTCGTTAAAAAGCTCTGATCGTAAGCATCCCTAAAACAAAAAAGCTGCGATATAAACGCAGCTTTTTTGTTTTAAGGGTTGTCACCTTTTTAAACTGCCAAGGCTTTTTCTAACAAGGCATGCAGCTCTGTAAAGGACGGTTCTCCGACATAACGCTTAAGAATATTACCTTGCTTGTCGATGACATAGGTCGTTGGGGTTAATTTAACTTCACCAAATGCTTTTGCTAAGGCGCCGTCAATATCTAGAGCTACGTTAAAAGGTAACTGCCGGGTTTCAGTGTAATTGAGTACATAATTCGGCGGATCGTAGCTCATCGCAACAGCAACAAATTCCAAGCCTTGCGTATGATATTTATTATAAGTTTCTATCATATGTGGCATCTCAGCGACACAAGTAGTGCAGGAAGTCGCCCAAAAATTGACCATGACGACTTTGCCGCGCAAACTCTGCGCACTAATTTTTTCACCTTTCAGATTTACAAAAGTGACGTCCGGCACAATTGCCTTATTTGACAGTGATTGATAAAACAAGACGCACAGCGTAATTAAAGCTGCGCCAGCAATAACGGAAAAAATTCTGAACTTGATCGGGGAAGAAGGCGCCAACATAAGAAACCACCAGAGATGTACACAACAGAATCCCATTATACGACCGATGCCGTATTATGGTGGCTGACTATCTCTTGCAAAATTAATATGCTGACTGAAATAACATTGCAACAACGTAGACGAAAACTAATCAGTGGTTTGCTCACATTACTGATACCCAGCTTTGCATGGTCAGAAAAGAGTAGCGTCGTCTTGCTGCTGGCGGAAGCGAGCCCTGATCAAAATCCACAAATTCCCGTCAATGATACTTTTCGCAAAACGATGGATTACGTCGAAAAAGAACTCGATGTTAACTTTGAAATACGACACTATCCATGGAACCGCTTACTCAAAAATCTCAATCAAGGCGAGGGCTTAGCCTTTGGATTATCCAAGACCAAAGAGCGCCTGCGGACATTACACTTTTCTGACCCTGTATATACAAGCTATGTATGGATGATCACTTTAAGCAACAGCGTTTTTCCATACCAATCTATACAAGATTTAAAAGGTAAAAAAATTGGAATAATCCGTGGCTCTAGTTATGGAGATGAATTTGATGCACAAAAAAACAGTGCGTTCACTGTAGACGAAGACACCTACTCAATTACTTCGCGATTACAAAAATTAATCAACAAGCGAACCGATGTTATTTTGGTAGGACATCGTAGCGATAACCCGACCAAAATCGAAAGCATCATCAACAACTTAATCCCAAAACTGTCACTAGAGTCCGCCTTGCCATCGGGTGTGAAGTTTGCTGTATTAGGCAAGCCACTGAGTACCGATCACATCCATTTCGCCATTTTAGCGAGCCAGGATAATGGCATCATCAACCGCATTAATACGGTGATCCAAAAAGCAAAAAAAACTAGCGCACTGGAATAATCTGTACGCTAGTCTTCTAAGACTCTTTTAATAGCGCAGCAAGCGACTACTTCTTAGCACCAAAAACCAAAAGTAAACCACCAACAACAATCGCACCAATGCCAGCCCAGACTGGTACGTTGACGGTTTCTTTTTCTTTTACGGATAATTCAATTGGCCCTACTTTTAAAGCTGTGCTGTCTTTGGTATAGCTAAAGCCGCCATAAATTAAACCCAGCACGCCAGCCAGGATTAAAGCGATAGCGACGAATTTGATTGCATTCATTTTTTCTTTCCTTGATCAGTGAAATCTCAGTTCCACCTCAGTTACACCACAGTTACAAATGAACGCCAGAAGGGATTTTCTGGCGGTATTACAAATCTAATGGCGCAGAAATCGTCTTGCCCGACACATGGGTGGTCAGCACAATCGCGGTCGAGGTCGAGCCAAATGCATTCAGTGCATTGATGATGCGTTGCAGATGTTCGACATCGGTTGCCAGCACCCGCATCACAGCCCCATCCTCACCCGTTACGGTATAGCAATCAATAATCTCCGGGCAGTCGGCAACGTATTGTGCATAGGGGCGACCTTGCTGAGTCGATAAACGTATCATCGCCGTGATCTGGTAGCCAAGTGCTTTAGGATTGATATCAGCGCGGTATCCACGGATCACCTGGGCGCTCTCCAGCCGCTTAATGCGCTCGGACACAGCAGGTTGGCTCAGATGGATTTGACGACCAATTTCTGCATGCGTCATGCGAGCGTCCTGCTGCAAGAGCTGTAGAATTTTTTGGTCAAAGTTGTCAATTTTTTGGGTCATGATTTTGGTTAACTTATGATCGTCAGCGCTTGCCACAGGTTTGATAGGTGTCTGCCATGATATTCAAGCCAATCCATTGCAATCGTCCTATTTTGCTGATGGAATGCTCTTTAAAAGAGTGTGCTTACTTGTTACAGTGTAAATCAAATTTAACTAATCTTTTAAAGAAAATACTATGATTTCTCATCAGCAGATCGCCCGCATTGCGCAACAATTCCAGACTCCTTGCTGGGCTTATGACGCCAACATTATTCGCCAGCAAATTGCCCGTTTGCGCCAGTTTGATGTCATCCGTTTTGCGCAAAAAGCCTCAAGCAATATTCATCTGCTGAGCCTGATGCGAGAAGAAGGCGTCATGGTCGATGCAGTCTCGCTAGGAGAAGTAGAGCGGGCGCTGGCCGCTGGCTATGTTCCAGATGCGCAAGCAAAGCACGCCCCCATCGTTTTCACCGCTGATTTACTGGACAAGCATGCCTTAAAGCGTGTGATAGAGCTGAACATCCCGGTCAATTGCGGCTCACCTCAAATGCTGGAACAGTTAGGCCAAGCCCATCCCGGTCATGCGGTCTGGTTGCGAATTAACCCCGGCTTTGGACATGGACACAGCCGCAAAACCAATACCGGTGGCGAACAAAGCAAACACGGTATCTGGTATGAGCATCTGGCAGAGAGTCTGGCACTGATCGCGCACTACAAACTAACGCTGGTTGGCTTGCATATGCACATTGGCTCAGGCGTGGATTACGATCATCTGCAAAGCGTCTGCGATGCGATGATTTCTCAGGTTAAAACTTGTGCTTGCGATATGTCGGCCATCTCCATTGGCGGTGGTTTATCCATTCCTTACCGTGATGGTGAAGCGGTGGTGGATACCGATCATTATTTCCAAATCTGGGCGAAAGCGCGCGAGCAAATTGAGGCGCATCTGGGTCACGGCATCAGCATGGAAATTGAACCTGGTCGTTTTTTGGTCGCTCAATCAGGCATCCTGATCTCTGAACTGCGTGCGCAAAAACAAGTCGGCAATAACTTCTTCGCCTTAGCTGATGCAGGCTTTAACGATCTGGCACGTCCCGCGATGTATGGCAGCTACCACCGCATCAGCGCCCACGCTGCGGATGGCACGCCACGCACAATGGACTTAAAAGCCACCGTCGTTGCTGGCCCACTATGTGAATCCGGCGATGTATTTACGCAAGAAGATGGCGGCGTCGTCACAACCCAAGACTTGCCTTTATGTGAGATTGGCGATTTGCTGGTGTTCCATGACACCGGCGCTTATGGTGCGAGCATGTCATCCAACTACAATAGCCGCCCGCTGATACCCGAAGTGTTAGTCGATGGCGACCAGATCAAGCAGATTCGTCGTCGCCAGACAGTGCAGGATCTGATTGCGCTAGAACAAATTTGATCGCTTTTCTGAAAACCATTTATTAAATTAAATTGGATTAAATTAAATTCAATTTAGATCGTCCAATCATAATGCGGCTTCTGGACGCTTTTCATGCCAGAAGCCGCATTATCATTGGACCTTTAATTTTGGGGAACTTCTACTTACTAAACACCAGTTTCAATTCATCATTAAGCCAACATCGGCAAGCAAAACCAAAATCTCGTGCCCTCGCCCTCGGCACTGTCAAAACCTATCCTGCCGTCCATTTTTTCTATCAAGGTTTTGCTGATATGCAAACCCAAACCTGTACCGCCCTGGTTGCGGGTGCTGCTGCTATCGGCCTGCGCAAACTGACCAAAAATCTTTGGTTTGAATAATTCTGGAATACCGCAGCCTTGATCAATCACTTGCACCCGGTAAGCACCCTCATGCAGATCAATCATGATCTTGATCGCCATCTGCGCAGAAGAGAATTTGATCGCATTAGAAATTAAATTGGCAAATACTTGCAGCAGGCGTCCGGCGTCGGCATCGACCATTGCGGCCGGTAAGTCGCTATTAAAATCAATACTCACCTGGAACTCATCGGCATAGGCCTGATTGGCTTCTATCGAATGCTGCGCGAGCAATATCAAGTCGTGCCTTTGCAGATTCAGGATCAAAGCGCCCGCCGACAATTTGTTCATATCCAGAATATCGTTGACCAAGGCCAGCAAGCGTTTGCTATTGCGGTGCGCCACTTTGATGAGCTGCTCTGCCTTTTCTGGCAATGCGCCCATGACGCCAGATTCCAGCAAACTTAAAGACCCGCGTATCGACGTCAGCGGTGTGCGTAATTCATGACTCACCATAGAAATGAATTCAGTTTTAATCGTATCCATCATGCGACTCTCCGTCACATCCTGAAAAGTCCCTATCATGCGTACCGCTTGCTGATTTTCATACACTACTTCGCCGACAGAGCGACACCAGATCGCGCGGTTTTTTGCTGTGGTAAGCGGGAATTCAATTTCAAAACCATTCCCGCTATCAATCGCTTTTTGGATTGCCTCTTGGACGATGGGGCGAACATGGGGTAAATAGAAATTAATCGCTTGTTCTAGTGTCGGCTGGAATCCCGGCTCTGTGTCATGAATCAAACACGTCTGATCAGACCAGGTCACTTCTGATGTAAGCAGATTAACGCCCCAGGCACCCACCCCTGCCAGACGCGCCGCAGATTGCAGCAAGGCTTCGCTGCTACGAATTTTTTGTTCATTTTCACGACGCTCGGTGATGTCGGTTTGGATCGCAATAAAGTGACTTAGCTGGTTGGCCTGATCAAACACGGGTTGCATATTCAGACTGATCCAATACGCCTTCCCTTGCTTGTTGTAATGCAAAATCTCCGTCTTGCATTCGACCGCTTGCGCCAGGCAAGTCATGATGTAATCCACGGTGGCGGGGTCTGTGCCAGGCCCATGCAAAATACGGTTAGGCTTTTGGCCCATCATCTCCTGCGAGCTGTAGCCCGACATTTTGGTAAAAGTCGTGTTGACCCACTCAGCCTCGCCTCGCGCATTATTAATAATGACGCCACTGTCGGTGTAACGAGCCACTAAGGATAATTGTTCAAACTGACGGGCGATGGTGTTGAGGCGGGCTGCGCTATCTTCAGCAAGCGCCAGTTTTTTGACTAACACATTGGCTTGTAATTCTACTTCGACCAACTGTGCCAGCGTGCGTAAGCTTTCTTCATCGGCGCTGTCAAATTCCCGTGGCTGGCTATGTACCAGACATAGACTGCCAATCCGAAAACCGTTCGGACTACGCAAAGGCTGGCCTGCATAAAAACGAATATAGGGTTCGCCGGTAACGGCAGGATTGTCGCTAAACCGAGGGTCGGTCAAAGTATCTCGCACAACCAGCGGCTGAGCATTCAGAATAGTATGGCCGCAGAACGAAGTGTTGCGAGGCGCTTCTTGTACCTCTAGCCCAACGGTAGATTTGATCCACACGCGGTCTTGATCTACCAGATTAATCATCGCCATTTCTACCCTAAACAGGCGTTGCGCCAACAAGGTAAGTCGATCAAAACGATACTCTTTTGGCGTATCTAATACACATAAATCCCGCAGCTCTTGCAAGCGATCTGCATCGTTACTCGGGATTGGTGCTTCTAGCATGCAAGCTCCTGGATGAATGCCACAAATCTATTTGTGGCCGGAGCTTAGAGCATACTCTGAGTGCCGTTTGTATGCTTCACATGCAGGCTGTTCTGAACTACATTCAACGCCTAAGAGACAATTTTTTGCAAAAAAATTCAATTAGTTGATAGATAAAAAACAAAATCCTTTGTCCATACATTCTGGGCCTTCCCAAGCATTTTCATGCTGGAGGCCGCATTCTGATTGGACATCTGTTTTTGACGTTTTATTTTAAGCAATCACTACTTCGATAAGCTGTGGCTTAATGACCAGCTAAAACTATTCCCGCCGAGCGCAAGATTACCCTGACATTTTTTAAAAGCCTCGATAAAAGCATCGGTGTGTTCACTAGCATGATCAATGGTCTGGGTAAACGCCAGTGCCCTGATGACGCCGGGCGCGTTGGTAGTTAAAGTGGACGTCATCGTAGCGACAACCTGCTCTTTATCAACCAGCTCAGCAGCACAAGCAAAGACAGCGTCATCGGTAGATTCAAACGTGACGCTTAACTGGTAAGGGCCATCACCTATGGTTTTTGCCAACGCTGTTGGAGTAGAAGTTGATGCCGTAGAAGAACATGCTGACAAGAAAAAAACAGCGCAGGCAACAGCCAAAATCGTGGGGACAAAATACTTAATGACAGAACGAGACATGAATGATTTTTACAAAAACAAATAACACTAGATGATGATGCGGAGCGGCATTTTACCAAGCTATGCGGCGATATCCTGAAATTGCATGTAATTCAGTGTAATTCGATATTGCAGCTTACTGCTTTTAACGGCCTTCCAATATAACAGGAAGGTAAAAGCAAGCGCCTCTACCTTCCTTAACACTTCCTATGCAACAACTGCGTCCCACTCATCATGGGTTTGAGGTTGACCATGCGCTTGATGAGCAATTGCCGCATGTCTGGCATACACAGCGCTGGCAAAAGCACGGCCTTGCGACAGGGATCGCAGATCGGTCGTATGCCCGAACAATTTCTTGAGCGGGACATCAGCCACGACTTCTACCCGGCCTGTATGTTCTTCTATCCCCAGCACCCGGCCATTACGACGTTGCAGATCACCGATCACATCACCGGCATTGGCCGCTGGGGCATCAACGGTGACTGTCATGACGGGTTCTAGCAGGACTGGATTAGCAAGTTTCAGCCCGGATAAAACGGCTTCTTTCGCCGCCACCATAAACGCCATTTCACTACTATCTATCGCATGATAATCACCGTCCAGCAAAGTGACTTTGATGCCCGTGACGCGATGCCCAAGCGGACCTTGCGCCAGTGCCTGCCGTATGCCTTTTTCTACCGCAGAGAAATATACATTAGGAACTACGCCGCCCTTGATAGCATTCTCAAATGCAAACTCACCGTCAAACAACGCCACCCTCATCACAACACGTGCATATTGCCCTTTGCCACCAGTTTGCTTAGACACTTTGCCCTCAACCTCGACCGTCGGGCCTGCAATCGTCTCTTTGTAGGCCACATGTGGCGCACCGACTTTGACTTCTACACCAGCCTCGCGCCGCACTCTTTCAAGCACGACATCCAGATGCAGCTCACCCATACCCCATAAAATAGTCTCGCCGGTTTCTGGATTGCCTTCCAGACGTAAAGACGGATCTTCACGACGGAAGCGATCCAGCGTAGCGATCATTTTTGCTCTATCGCTGCTATTACCCGGTTCTATCGCAAGAGCCACAACAGGTTCACCGGCATCGATGGTTTCTAACACCAGCGGCACTGCTTTCGACGACAAAGTCTGGCCTGTCAGCACATCTTTTAAACCAGCGATAGTAATAATACTGCCCGCCTCCGCCTGGCTAACACCAGTGCGACGATCGGCATGCACAATATACAAACGCCCTACCCTGACCGGCGCCTGCAAACTGGCATTCCAGACCGTATCGCCCTCATGCAAAGTACCGCCATAAAGTCGTACAAAGGACAAAGAACCATGCTCGTCATGCACCACTTTAAAGATCAGCGCAGCGAGTGGATCTGTCGCCCCTGTCGCAACTGGTACAGCGACATCATTTAACATCGCAGTCGGTGCGGCAACATCATCCGGCGACGGCAACCAGTTAATCACCGCATCTAGCAATGGCTCTATCCCTGCATTTTTATAAGCAGAACCAGCCAGCACCGGAACAGCGCGACGTGACAAAGTCATTTGGCGCAAACCTTGTTTAATCTCGGCAAGCGTGAGCGTGTCATTTGTCAAATATGCCTCTGTCAGATCATCGTTGGCTTCTGCCGCAATCGCAGCCACATTTGCATAAGCATCTATTGCTTGCGTAGCCAGCTCAGGCGACAAATCACTTGCAGTCATCATGCCAGCGGTATCCCATGTCAATACGCGTTGGTGCAATACATCAATCGCCGCAGAAAAAGTATCACCGGTACCGACCGGGATCATCAGCGCTACTGGACGCGCATGCAAGCGTGTTCGCACTTGTTCCATCACACGATCAAAGTCAGCGCCAAGCTGATCCATTTTATTGACGAAGATGATCATCGGCACAGCATGTTTTTCTGCCTGACGCCAGACTGTTTCTGTTTGTGGCTGGATACCTGCGACGCCGCTTAACACAGTGATCGCACCATCCAACACCCGCAAAGAGCGCTCAACTTCAATCGCAAAGTCGATATGACCTGGCGTATCGATCAGGGTAAAAGTATGGCCGTCCCAGACACATTGCGTTGCCGCGGCACCGATCGTAATGCCACGTTCTTTTTCCAGATCCAAATGATCCATCGTGGCATTGCCATCATGCACTTCACCCGTGCGATGGATTTCACCCGTCTTGAGAAGAATGCGTTCTGAGAGCGTGGTTTTACCTGCATCAATATGGGCGATGATGCCGAAGTTGCGGGCGAACTGATGTGTAGAAGTTTTTACAGCATTGCTCATTGTTGAGCGAAGTGGAGTGGTAGTCATGATGGTACTTTCAACATAGCGAGCGGTCGTGGAATGTCTTGTGGGACAAGCGCCGCGGGAGCCATGCGACCACCCGTTGTTCAGTGGTCCCGCGCGCGTTCTTCGTCTGCTAACTTCATGATATATAGCTCCCGATTAATCAAACTGAGGTAAAAAATGAGTACAAAATAAGTGATAAAACTAAGCGCCTAAAAACAAAAAAGACCCTGGTGGGCCTTTAATTTTTTCATTAAGAATAATCTTAAGATGTCATTGAGGGCGCACTTTGGCAATCCGAAACCTTATAAAAAAGTTTCGAAACATCAGAGGTAAAAAAGAGAATGTCCATTGAGTTCATCAACACAGGATAGCAGGGATTATTTGAGAGTCAAGGTCGAATTACGCAATATGCTGTTTATTATTTGCGCAACATTAAATTGCGAACAATTTTATTCACCTGACAAAATTAGCGACTCTACTTCTACATAAATGGTGACTTGATAAAAAATATTAATAACTACTTAAAGCGCAATCTCATCCAGATACGTGGAACGAGTACCGGCTACCGGAGGATTATCCGCAGAACGATAGGTCGTCACCAGAGAGAATTTAGTCTGTGTCGTTTGATTACAGCCTGCTGCATGGAACAGATTGCTATGGAACAGCAACACATCCCCCTGCCGCAAAGGCACCGTCTTCGCTTGCGCTAACAAACTTTGGTTCTCGGGTAAATCAGCACGCAAAAATAAGGCCGCATCTAATTGCGAAGCAGCGATCGCCAAGCGATGCGAGCCGGGTATCACTAACAGGCAACCATTCTCTACCGTCTCATCGCGTAAAGCCAGCCAGGCGGACACCAGTTCAGCACGCTGAAAATGCCAGTAGCGGCTGTCTCTATGCCATCCTGTCACACTAGAAAACCGCGGCTGTTTAGTCATGATGCAATTGTGATGCGACTGCACCAGACGCAAGCCCTCGCCCAAAATCTGCCGCAAAGGCTGCACCAGTTGATCAGCTGTTACCCAATCAGCCACCAAAGAACTGCGACCGATCACCTGCAACACCCGCCGCGCAGTCAATCCACCCTCAGCATCACGCGACACTGGCGCGCCTGGGTAACGCGTATCCGCCTCATACTCAATCGGCGCAATATGCGACGCCAATTGTTGCTGAGCAAACGCGATCATCTCTTCACAAACATTGCCATCGACTTGCGCCGGCAACACCAGATAACCGTTTTGTTGAAATTGCTGAAGTTGTTCTTGAGAGAGCATGATCGTACCAAGCCAAATGAAAATCAGATCAGCTATTGTTACATGAAGGATAGGGTTGATAATAGATACAGTAGTGCGGAAACTTTACGAAACAGATTGAAAAAATAACATCTAGATAAAGTTAATTAAATAGTTCACACCGAATCAAATCAACCATCTGTGATCGAGTTCAAAACAAAAGCGACCTCTTATAAAAACCTAATTGAGTTCTTGATGTATTAGATAAGCATATCGATACGGATTAGCAGATCTCTTTATCGATCGAAGTCCATAGTCAGCTTTTATTTCGAGAGTACTCGCGATACCCGCGAAGCCAGCCACTGCCGCCGCAGTTACAAGTCCATACTGCTCTCCAAACTTCCAGCCACCTGCTAATGCCGGAAGAAATTTTTGAGGACTTAGACTAAATGATGCCTTTATGTTTGATAGGTACACAGGATACTGCCACTCCCTACCAACAGCTAATAAATTTGCACATGCTTGATCTAATTCGGAAATGCTTTTATTTAGCTCCGTTGGTTTATCGACTGACTCCTCAATTTTAGATACGAATGATTCCAACTGATATCTCAATAAATTCAACTCGTCTCGTCGCCGTTGCTTGAATTCGAGGATTTCTGCCAATGGCACGTCTTGCCTCGGTATAGGGATTGCACGATGTAGTTCTAGTAATGCACCTTTTCCTTCTTCAGCGATACCATCTTTTAACAAAAGGGAGTTTTCACCTTTTGCTAGCGCCCAGACTCCCGGCTCTGCACGCTCAAGATCTTGATAAGCCAATATCTGTCCTTTAGCGATCGCCTGTGCTTGATCTCCGTTTATGGTGTAGTCCGGTCGACTCAGAATTCCAACAGTTTCAAGAAAAATCTCATCTGCGTTACTCGCAAAATATATGCCCCTAGATGAGGGCCAGACGAGTCGGTCCCAAAATAATAGAGCGAAACGAAGTTCTTGCGGATCTAAATTTGAAGATTTAACAAACATACGACTACCATCGATTTCAATTGGAGGACTCACAACTAAACCACGATGAGTTGCCTTTTTAGGAACCCGTCCGAAATTCGATTCACTCATTTTCCGTTGCTTCGCCTCGCCCATCATCCACTCCTATATTGGGTTCAATGTAATAGTCAGAAAAAAGTCGTCATGTAATCAATGTCTGATAAGTGTCTGCCATACCAATTATTACTTAAACATTAGTCGATAAAAATTTAAGAAAACTTTAAGTTTCTAAGTACTCAGCAGCCTGAATATAACATTATTGCAACTCATAATAGTTTTCAGTTAAACGTTGGACGCTGATTATTTTGTAATGACCGTCTTACAATAAATATTAGATTTATCATAGAAAGAACATTTCCACCAATCACAAAACCCCTTGCCCCCACCCAGCCCCAGTGGCAAGATGAGCCAGCGTATTTGCAATAAAAACAGCAACCTACAAAGAGGTATCTCATGGCATCAAGCAAAATTTTAGTGGCGCAGGGTGGTGGTCCGACTGCGGTGATTAATCAGTCTTTGGTGGGTGTTGTGCAAGAGGCGCGGCGCTTTTCGCAGATTACTCGTATCTATGGTGCGCGGCATGGAGTACGTGGGATTGTCGATGAGGACCTGGTCGATCTGACGCAAGAGACTAGCCAGAATCTGGAACTGGTTGCTGCCACGCCATCGTCGGCCTTGGGTTCTACCCGCGACAAACCGGATGCCGCTTACTGCGCAGCGATTTTTAAAGTCTTGCAGGCACATGAGATTGAGCACTTTTTTTATATCGGTGGTAACGACTCTTCCGACACGGTGCGCATTGTGAGTCTGGAAGCGCAAAAAGCGGGCTACCCTTTGCGCTGTATTCATATCCCTAAAACCATCGATAACGATCTGGTCGGCAATGACCATACGCCGGGTTTCCCTTCTGCGGCGCGCTTTGTGGCACAGGCATTTGCGGGTGCTAATTTAGATAATGCGTCATTACCTGGCGTGTATGTCGGTGTTGTCATGGGGCGGCATGCGGGATTTTTGACGGCGGCTGCGGCGATGGCGAAAAAATTCCCGGACGATGGGCCGCATCTGATTTATTTGCCAGAGCGGGTGTTTTCCTTAGATAAATTTCTGGCGGATGTCAAAGCGGTTTATACCCAATATGGTCGCTGTGTGATCGCAGTATCGGAGGGGATTCATGATGCTAGCGGTGCTGCGATTGCCAGCCTGCTCGCCACCGAGGTGGAACGTGATGCGCACGGCAATGTGCAGTTGTCTGGCACTGGCGCCTTAGCAGATTTGCTATGTGATGAGATCAAATCCAAACTCGGCATCAAACGTGTACGTGGCGATACCTTTGGTTATTTGCAACGCTCATTTATTGGTTGCGTGTCGGATGTTGATCAGCGTGAAGCGCGTGAGGTCGGCGAGAAAGCCGTGCAATTTGCCATGTGGGGGCAGCGTGATGGTTCTGTCGCCATCAAACGTCAAGGCGATTATTCGGTGGATTACGAGTTATTGCCGCTGGATGCGGTGGCTGGTAAAACGCGGGTGATGGAAGACGAGTTGATTGCGGAGAGCGGTACGGATGTGACCGAGGCTTTCCGGCGTTATTTGCGACCATTGTTGGGGTCAGGTATGCCAGATGCGTTCCGCCTGCGTTTTAGTCCGGTGGAGAAGATATTAGGAGTTAAAAAGTAAGCTGCGCGAAAAAGCTGTATAGCAAAGGGATAGCGCTATCGGTCAAACTTGGGTATCTTTTTTTAAGTCAGCGTAGATAAGATTGCATGTCGGTGGGTTTTGACCTATATTAATACTCACTATGAGTATATTTAATTGTCCAGAGAATTACTGGACGATTGGGCAGTTTTTAATAAAATGATGGGGAGTATATTGAAACATACTGCTATCCATGCACTTTAAAACAGTACCTTAAGACCGCACTTTAAAGTCGTACTTTTTGACTGATACAACTCTACGACGCAATGTTCTACGTTAAAGCATGGCGTTTTGCAGTCCCGCTACATCAGTAATTATTTTTAGACACAAATCAAACTTATGCAAGCACGTCGCAATTTACTCAAAAAAACCTTGATGCTCACTGCCGCTGGTTTGGTCGTGGGTACGCGGCCACTCATTAGCCTTGCCAGCGATCAGGACAAACCGCATGAGCTTGCGCCACCGCCAGATTTATTCGACTCGCAAGCGCTGGATATTGATTTTTGGGTGCAACCACGAACACTGGATTTAATCCGGCCTGCCAGCGGTGAGCGGACCAAAATTTTGTACTGGAAAGATGGTGAAGTCAAAGAGTCTGCCTACGAGCAATTGTGTCATCTGCTGCGTGACGTGAATGGTAAAAAAACCGCGCCTATCGATCCTAAATTATTGGAAACCCTGTGGGCAACCCAAGCCTTTATCGCCCGTTTTGGCATGACCAAACCGCTAGAGATTTTATCTGGTTACCGCACACCAGAATCGAATAAGCGTCTGATCGAAGAAGGGATTCCGGCTGCCAGAAAATCGCTGCATCTGGAAGGCAAGGCTGCCGATATCCGCATCGCGCAATTGCATGAAGAAGTATTGGGAGAATTAATACGCAGCTTCCGCCAAGGCGGTGTCGGTTTCTATTATCGTCCCAGCGCACGGGGCGGCTGGATACATACCGATACTGGTTTGCAAAGAACCTGGAAAGGTTGATGGGAAGTAAATATAAAGGTTGATAACTACAGTTTTTGTGAGCGTAAACCTCGCCCCAAAAGCAGCCGTCCACTGCCAGTGATCTTAATAAGGTATGCGCCCGGATTCTTTTAGATAAGCGACCCAGCGGTGCGTAATCCCATACATCAAAGTCATGATGAAAACCCAGGCCAGATAACACCGGACTAGCGACGGGTGATATGTCGAGGGCACACCCAGTCGCCTATCATCAAAATTGATCTGCTGATCAAATAACAGTTGCATCATGATCGCACCCAATACATGAATCAACATCACATGAACGCAATAAAAAAATAAGGGATGGCTGCCAAATAAGCTCAGCAAGGGTACTTCTTGCTTCACATATTTGTCCATCAACGCCAGCAAAGCCAGGCTAATACTGAGGGTTACGCATAAATACAGCAGCGATGGCGGATACTTATGAATATCGACAAACGACATCAGACTCATCAGCCAGCCACCAGCCTGTGGCGACCAAGGATCTGGATCGCCGTACCAGTTACCGCTGCGCAAAGCGATAAAACTCAACATCAACAATGCCGATATCAGCAACAAAGTTTGCTGACGCCGCGCAGGTGGCTGCAACAGCAGCGGCCCCAAACAATATCCTACCGCCATTAAACCTACCCAGGGCATCAGCGGATATAAAACAAAAATACCAAATTGATCACCTAACGGTATCCAACCGCCCTGATGCCATAATTTGAACATGGCAGTCGCGTCCGGTCTATGCAAGCTGTCCAGCAAATTATGCGGCAATAATAAGGCAGCTGCGACCAGTAAGATGACTGGTCGAGGTAAACACTGTAATGCTGCCATCACCATCATCGCCACGCCAAGAGCCCAAATCACTTGCAGGAACAAACTATCGAGTGAAAATTGCCAGCTAAAATTAATCCAGGTCAGCTCCAGAAAAATCAGCAAAGCGCCGCGGCTGAGTAGATAGCGCGCCATATTCCACTTGTCTTGATGCTGACTACGTAGAAACGCTGAGATACCAGCTAACAACACAAACGTCGGTGCGCATAAGTGTGTAATCCAGCGCGTCCAAAACCAGCCTGGGCTGGTGAGCGTTAAATCAAGAGGATTAAAAGGCGTAGGTGCAAAAAAATCGCGTACATGATCCAGCGCCATCAGGACGATGACCAGACCACGCAGAACATCGATAGCAAGTAGGCGATTTGAAGTTTTCATCACGCTGTCCTCAGAGATATTGCAGCCTGTACTTCACAATAAACAGCGTGAATGCATGCCGAAGGAATAGAACTAAACTTGCTTGTAATCAATAGGTTAGAGGACAATATCCTGATGGTCAAGTGCAAGAAAACGTCTTTATAAAAAATATCTTCATCAGAACACAGGTGAGGAAATAATCACAAAAATAAATGCTGTGCAGCTTCGCGGTCATCATCCATCACCAGTTGACCCGCTTTGCGCCATAATGTCACATCGTTTTTAGCCTCTCTTTAGATTCACACATCATGACCAGCCCAAACTTAGAAAATATTAATGTCACCTCCTTCGACAGCATGCCAACGCCAGAAGATTTACATGCACGCTTGCCGTTATCCGAGGCCGCTGCTGCCGTTGTCAACCAAGGCCGTGAAGATTTACGGAATATTTTAGAACGCAAAGACCCGCGTCTGTTTGTAGTGGTCGGCCCCTGCTCTATCCATGATCCGGTAGCAGGTCTGGATTACGCCCGTAGATTAAAAGCGTTGCAAGAAGAAGTGAAGGACACCTTACTATTGGTGATGCGCGTGTATTTTGAAAAGCCACGCACTACGACTGGCTGGAAAGGCTATATCAACGATCCTGATATGGATGATTCTTTCCACGTTGATCAGGGCATGGAAAAAGCCCGCCAGTTTTTGCTGGATGTTTGTGAGTTAGGACTGCCAACCGGGACCGAAGCACTTGATCCGATCTCGCCACAATATCTGGGTGACTTAATCGCCTGGACCGCAATCGGCGCCCGCACAACAGAATCGCAAACTCATCGCGAAATGTCATCCGGCTTATCGACACCAGTTGGTTTTAAAAATGGTACGGATGGCGACATCAGTATTGCGATTAATGCGATTTTGTCGGCATCGCATCCGCATTCTTTTCTTGGTTTAAATGGTCAAGGTCGCGTCGCTATTGTGCGCACCAGTGGCAACCAGCACGGCCATGTTGTATTGCGTGGTGGAGATGGTCGCCCCAATTACGATACGGTGTCAGTAGCGATGGCAGAGCAAGCCTTGATCAAAGCAAAGTTGCCCGCCAACGTGGTTGTCGATTGTTCTCACGCAAACAGCTACAAGAAGCCTGAGCTACAACCTTTAGTCATGGCCGATGTGATTAATCAGGTCGTCAATGGATCTAAGGCATTAGTTGGCTTAATGATTGAATCCAATATCGTCGCTGGCAATCAGTCGATTCCAGATGATTTGTCGCAGCTAAAATATGGTTGCTCGGTGACCGACGGATGCGTAGATTGGGCGACCACCGAGGCTATGCTGCGCGATGCAGCGACTAAGTTGCGGACGATTAAACGCTAATTTTGCTAATTTTTTTTGCGCTTAATCTTCTTGGGCTGACTTAACTTCAACACTTAATCAACCCAAGAAAAAATCAACTCATCTCACACTGGCCGTTCTTGTTGCACCCATAGCTGCACCGACGGACGTTGCCACTGATGCTGTGCATATGCCAGTAATTTTTCAGGAACCGGATCGCCATTCAAGGCCAAGCGATTGATCATTAAAGCGAGATCGGTATCCGCAATACACCAAGCATCAAACAAGTTGATTGCTCCGTCCTTGATCAAATCATTGACGGCGGTAATTAGCTTATTGGCAGAGGCCTGAGCCGCATCTGACAGAGGCGTGGTGATGGGCTTAAAAAATATTCCCTCCGTTGATCGCTCTTCACGTATCGGCATAAAATCACTACGTAGCCAGGCTTGAATTTGTCTGGCTCTGGCTCTCTGTTGCAAGTCCTCCGGATAAACACGCGCATGCGCGGGAGCTGGAAATAAGTCTTCCAGATATTCACAAATCGCTGAAGATTCTGACAAATAAAAACCCTCGTGTCCCAAGGTTGGTACGCGGCTAGAAAGCGACAAACTGGCAAAGTCAGCATGGTGATTTTCTCGTGCGCTTAAATTCACTTTTTTCATTTCAAAAGGAATCGCTTTTTCTGTCAATGTCACAAAACTAGACAGCGCATATGGACTGGTCATTCGAGAATCGACATAGAGAGTGAAGTGTTCTTGCATCAAAACAGGCTCCTTTATTTTGTGGAAGTGATTGAGAAATGATTGAAAAATTATTTAGCTTAGGTGGGTGATTGTACGGGCGCTATTCGTTGCTGATATTTGTCAGATGAGATCAATAAAGAAAAGTTTCCTTTAATTTGCCTTATCTCTGGTTAATACATATGCAACCTCGGTTTTACTCTTCATCTCGCCACGCACCCAGCCTTGCAAAGCATAAAACCGGTCTGCCCGCGTATCGGGTTGCGTGCCTAATTTAATCTGGTTTGCGCCCCGCTGAAATAGCCAGTCGGTAGCGAGCGTGAGTAAGTTTTTACCGATACCGTGGCCTTCAAATTGGGGCAAAACAAACAGCGCCCAGATCGAGTTATCTTCGGACGCTGCATAAGAAAATCCGACTACCTGCTGATCCATTTCGGCGACCCAACCATGCCCCAGTTTATCCAGATAATCTATACACATCGCTGGTGTAACGGCATCGGGATTGGTCAAGACATTTTCTTTTACGGCAAAGCGGATTTCCATGATGACGGGGATATCTTCGATGGTGGCTATTCTGTAGCTCATGGACATAGTATTGAGTCTAATAAGTTAGACTGATAATTAAACAGAATGAAACAATAAGCTGTTCTGTCTAATAAAGCAAAAATCCCTTGATCAGCAAATGCTATTCAAGGGATTTTCTATATCGTACTACCTATGTTGATCGTCTTATTTTTTACCGCTACCATCCAGACTCAATGCGCCGCTGCCGTGGATGATGACAAATAACAGGCCGCCCATCATAGAAATATTTTTCATGAAGTGGATCATCTGATTTTGTGCCTGATCGGCTGGCACACCCCAAAAGTTATGGAAAATCACCGCAGCGGAGGCAGTAAAAATCAGCATCGCGGCGGCAGCCCAACGCGCTTTCCAACCTAGGATGACTGCTAAACCGCCGCCGAGTTCTACAATAATAGCGGCGATAGCGGCCAACTGTGGCAAAGGCAAACCTTTGCTGGCGATGTAGCCGACGGTACCGTCAAAACCGGCAATTTTACCTGCGCCAGAAGCGACAAAAATCAATGCGATTAATATGCGGCCAACTAAAGGGCCAAACTTATTCAGTGCGTTCATATTTTTATACTTTCTAAATAGAGATCAATACATTATTGGATAAGACGCTGGTGCTTTAAAAAACTAAACCTGCAATTACTCAAAATTGACAGCAAATTACGCCGTCAAAGTTCCTGCCCGAAAATCATTAATCGCCTGGAATACTTCTGCCTGACTATTCATCACAAAAGGACCGTATTGCACTATCGTTTCACGCAATGGCTGACCGGCGATGAGCAATGCACGAGTTGGACCCTTAGCGCGAATCCGTACACCGTCGCTGTTGCTGTCGTTACGCAAAATTGCCATACGTTGCTGCGCTACGGTTTTCTCGCCTATCTGTAATTCACCACGATAAACGTAGATAAATGTATTCATGCTGTCCGCCATCGCCTGGGCAAACTCAGCGCCGTCTTCCAGATTGATATCCAGATATAAGGGCTCGGTCACCGCACGTTGCATGGCACCTGTTACGCCATGACTGGCGCCTGCAATCACGCGCACCGTGGCATCATCGATTGTAAATTCTGGAATATCCGCATGTTGGAAATCTTTGTACCAGGGCGTCATCATTTTGTCCTTAGCAGCCAGATTGAGCCAGAGCTGAAAACCCTCCATGCGCCCTTCTTTTTGCTCAGGTAATTCCGAATGAATCACGCCACGGCCAGCAGTCATCCACTGTACGCCGCCGTCTTCCAGCAAACCCTCATTACCAGCGCTGTCATGATGGCGCATACGGCCGGAGAGCATGTAAGTGACGGTCTCAAAACCACGGTGCGGATGATCGGGAAAGCCGCCGATATAGTCTTGCGGATCATCGGTACCAAACGCATCCAGCATCAAAAACGGATCAAGCCGGTACTGCAAGTTTTGCGTTAACACGCGAGTCAGCTTGACGCCATCGCCATCCGACGTCGCCAACCCAACGATGACTTGCTCCACCGTGCGTGGCTGAAGAACAGTGTCGGAAGTAATTGCAGATGTCATGATGGACTCCATGTTGATGAAAACAATATCAAATTAAAAAATATACTCATTATCAGTATCTTTTAATTGTCCATATATTCTCTGGACAATAAGGTATTTTTACTAAAAATAATGGGGAGTATATAAAAATCTACCTTCTCCCCATCTTTTTAGCCGGACTTTTAAAGCTGACTTAAAAGCGGTGATTTAAGCAATGCCCGATATCAGTCAAGCATTATTATGCTGCAAGGGCCAATTCAATTTGCTGGATTTGCTCGTGCGCAGAAGCGAACGCGGCTTTCTCTGCATCTGGCCCCATTGCCAAGCCTTCAGCAAAAATAAACTGTACATCGGTCATACCCAAAAAGCCCAGGAAGGTTTTTAAATACGGTGTTTGCGTATCATTAGGCGTGTTGCGATACAAGCCACCACGGGTTAAGACGACGACGACTTTTTTGCCAGTTAATAATCCTTCTGGGCCATTTGCACCATAGCGGAAAGTGACTTGCGCACGTGAGATGGCGTCGATCCAGTTTTTCAATTGCGCTGAGATACCAAAGTTGTACATCGGCACGGCGAGGACTACGGTATCGGCGGCCTGAATTTCGGCAATTAAAGCGTCATCCAACGCAACACGGGCAGCTTGTTCTGGCGAACGATTTTCAGCGGGTGTGAACAAAGCACCCAAAGCAGCGCCATCCAAAGCCGGATGCGGTGTCGCACCCAGATCACGCACAGTCAACTGTGCATCTGGTGTGGCCGTACGCAAACGTTGTACGACGACATTGGCTAAATTGCTGGAATGGGAGGCATCAGCACGGACGCTAGAGTTGATTTGCAAGATATTCATTTTGGAACCTTTTCATGTGAAGTGGTAGTGCATGCACTGTAGCTGTTCCGAAATCAATGCAGAAGACCTTAATTTGGATATCATTGTGCCGATAATGGAACAATAAAGTACAATCGGATGCAAACAACGCAAAATCAAACCCCGTTAACGCCCTTCAGCCACCACCACCTCCAATGAAAGATCAGCATGAGCCTGGAAGCCAATGATTTACTGCTATTTGCCCGTGTGGTGGATGAAGGTAGCTTTAGTCGCGCCGCCGAGCGTTTGGGCTTGCCCAAATCCACCTTGTCGCGCCGGATCACGGAACTGGAATCGCAATTGGGCGAGCGCCTGTTATTGCGCACCACCCGCAAACTGAGCGTGACGGATTTTGGGCATGCCGTTTTAGCACATGCGCATCAGGTGACGGCAGAGGTGGAATCGACCATGGCCTTAGCACAGCACCGGCAAGTGCAGCCCAGCGGGCGCTTGCGGGTATCGATGCCGAATGATTTTGCGAACGATGTGCTGGCCAACTTGCTGGCGGATTTTATTGCGACTTATCCGGCGATCTCATTAGAGCTCGATTTATCCGCACGACGGGTTGATCTGATCAGTGAGAATTTTGATGTTGCAATCCGCATGGGAGATTTACCCGACGACGCCACTCTTGCTGCACGTCGTTTGCTGGTCGCTACGGTCGGCCTGTATGCGGCGCCCAGCTATCTGGAAAAGTGCGGAATACCGCACGAGCCGGAGGCCTTGATGGAACATGATTGCCTGCGCATATTGACGCGTAATGGCGAGCCTGCCGTCTGGTCATTTATCCGTGGTGAAGAAAGCTGGAAAGGCTCGCCGCCCGCACGGGCGATTGCTAATTCGCCAGATGCGCTGGTACGACTGGCACGATCAGGCGCGGGGATTACGATGCTGTCTGATTATTTTGCAGAAGACATGATCAAGAAAGGCGAGTTAGTCCAGGTGCTGTGTGACTGGCAGATGCCCTCCGTCACTGCATGGGCAGTTTTCCCCGGAAGGCGCTTAATGCCAGCCAGAACACGGGTGTTTTTGGATGCGCTACAAGCCCATTTTTCCGGGTCCGGCTGCCAGGCAATGGAGACACAAATCAGCGCAAGAAAATCTGCTAATAAAGCGCTTGTCTAATGCTGAAATAAGCTGAGATTGTTTTGCTTATTAATGTCGCCACCACCGCAAAAAATGGATTAAGGGTGATGGCTAATTTAAATAATTTTCAGAATACGCTGAGCGAGTATTCAAACAAAAATACTAGCTCAGCGCAGATCATTAAAACTTAAAGTTACCTGCATCCAGCACTAAAGTCGCCGCGCCACAAGCTGGCGTGACAGCTTCACGATTGCCGCTAGTGGTGGATTGATTGCTTTCCCACACATCAGCTACTGCGCCGTGTTTCATAAATTTATATTGAATCGCCGTTGATGGCGGCAACTGGATAGTTTGCGACCAAGGCACGTTAGCACCACTTCCCTCAATTGTCATACTGGTCGCTGGCATCCAATTACTCAGCTCATTTCGGTTGCCCAATACATAGACATTTTGGCCAACAACGGTATTAGCGTTGGCCACGCGAAACTTGACGCTTACCGTTGTGCAGGTTGTTCCGCCACCTGTGCCACCACCGCCAGTGCCTGTGATTTTTTGGTTAATATGCAAAGCCACGGCGGGTACGGTAGAACCACCATTTGCCGCAATGCTGACGGTCGCAATTCCATTGCTGCCGACAACAACGCTGTCACTGGTACATGCCGTTTTAGCGGCGTTCAACTGGCCATGTACGACGTTGCAATAAGTGCCCGCCGCTAAACCGGTTTGGAATGATGCATTCCATGCTGAGGCATCATTATTGATCGCCACAAAACCATTCGCGCCACGGCTAAACGCAATCTGATTAATCGTGCCATTGGTGAAATTACCCACACCCTGACCAGATGTAGCGGCGCGAAAAGCCACCATGTTAGCGATATCAGACCAGCGATGAATAAAATCCCAATCGACATTAATTTTGGGATTACCACTTGCATCAAACGGACTGGCACTTGGCGCATTCTGATCCTTATTACTAAAGCGGAAGCCCGAGTGAATTTGCGCATGCCCATACGGCCAGGCTAGCATGAAAATATTCGCTAGATCGTAGCGTTTTGTCCCCTGCGTATCATTCGTCACACCGGTGAAATTGCTGGCATTCATTGAATCACCGTTGCGCTCTGTGTCCCAATTATTTACAAAGACAGTGGCTTTAGAACTATCCACAAATCCCCATGTGCCGCCCCAATTGCCCGGAGTGCCCATATAAGTACGGATTTGAGAAAGTTGATTGCCATTGGTAGACCGGAAAGTCTCACGCATGGCCGCAGCAAACTTAAATTCATTGATGGTACCCGCCGAAAAATAGTCAGCACGGTTGACGGTACCGTCCGCAATAATCTCCTGCGTTACCCAAACTGGCTCGCCAGCAGAAGTCGTGCTAGAGACGCTAGTAACAAATGCCTGCAAGTCAGCGGGTGCCATATGTTTAGCCGCATCGAAGCGGAAACCATCGACGCCCATGCCCAACAATTTGGTCAGATAATTTTTGACCTGTCCGCGTACATACGTACCTTCCGTTTTTAAATCCGGTAGTCCAACCAGGCGACAAACGATGACGTTGTTGCGATTATTGTTGTAGTCGCTATCTTGAATATCACATGCCGGATGGAAGTCGTTTGTCCCAAAGTTAGGGTATTGCAAGCTAGTCGAATTCCAGGTCGATCCGTCCGAACCCGTACCCGATCCGGCCGCCATATGATTCACCACCACATCTGCATAAATCCGCACTTTTGCTGCATGACAGGTGTTGATCATGGACTGAAATTCTGCCTCCGTACCCATATTACTTTTCAGCGCGGTAAAGTTCACCGGCTGATAAATGTCGTACCAGGTATTCAGATTGGCAGATGCATGTGGCGGCGATATCTGCACGCCACCATAACCTTGCGGACCCAGCCAGTTTGTACATTCTTTAGCAATATCATTCCAACGCCAATGAAACATCTGCACCGAGGTATCAGCCGGATTAAAGTTAGCCGCTTGCGCTGGCAACGATGCACCCAGCATGCCAAAGGCAATGGAACTTGCCAACACACTGCGACCAAACAGGCGGCGCAATGCGGGTGTATGTTGATGACGACTTGTCGATTTAACGCGTGAATCTACTTTCATGTCTACTCCGTTATTTTTTAAGGTTTGGAAAGTCCCAAAATGCGCCGCGCCATGCCAGCCGTCTATGCGGAGTGCAGCTTGCGGTGTAAGGCAAATGGGTAACAAAAATGCGTAGCAAAAGACCATGCCAGCATGTACAGCCTGGAAGACAGCAGAGATAATTATGCTAAGGGATGAGAGCTACTTCCGATTATTAATGTAGCATAACTACATTTGTTTAATAGGTAAAACCTCATTTTTTGAGAAAAATCAACCAAAGTACTTTGGATTTTGTAACTCAGCTACATTTACCGAGTGAGAATTATTACGCTTAACCGCTTTATAGATAAGCCAATTCAAGATGCCGCCGCCGATGGCAATTACTAGAGAGATTTTAACTATTTGAAATATCATTTCCATCTCTAAATCGGTCGCTAAAATTATCCCGAATGGGATAAGACAAAACAAAACGCTAGTGAGAAGGATAGAGATACAAATACTTATTTGAGGCCGCTTAATAAACATGGAAAAAAATATCTCCATTACAGATAGAACGCCAACAGTAAGCGGCAATACTATTGAAGCTACATTATTTGGTAAATGAAAGTCGAATTTATCCAAGAGAAATTTGGCAGCACAAAACAAACCAAAATTTATAAAAATACTCCATTGAAACGGAAGACGCGAAATCGCGAGTTTGAAATTCATCATTTATTCATTTAATTTTTTATGTGAGTTGTGAACATTTTATCCAAGTATTGGCGCGATCGAATTACCGTAGAGAGGTCGGTTGATAAAACGCATAAGAATTAATAAGCTTACTCCCGTCACAATCAGGTATTCCTGCAACAAGCCCAATTTAGTGCTTTTGAACAATAAACCTGCTGCTATACTCGTTTTCGCTCACGTTTTCGCTCTCTCACCCTAGACTCTTACATCAACGCCAATGTCGATATCTGATCCCGCTCAATTACTGCAACGCATACCGGAGTTGCAGTCCTTAGTTGATGACCCAAAAATTAGCCGGGCGATTGAGAGTGGCGATCCGTTCAAAGTATATCGGGCGCTGGTGTTGGCGAAGTTATTCCGCCGTCTGCCAGAACATGTCGATGTCCTGCGTCTGCTGACCAGTGAACGGCGTTTGTTTGCCAAGCCACTCAGAGGGACACCGTCGCTGGGCAATATCAACTCGGTCGGCTTTGGATTTGTTGGCAAGGCAGAAAAGGATCTGGACGATAGCTATATTGCTTTGCATGCGTTTGTCATTTTGTTTGTGATCCCGCTGATACCGCTCGGTGCGTATGTCGTCAAAAGTACAGGGGCACGCAAATGGCAAATTTACGCCCGTGCGCCGCTGGGGATTTTAGGCTGGCTGTACACACGCGGTCTGGCATTGAGCGCGGTGGTGTTGGTGCTGTCTGGCGCGGCGCATAGCTATCACGAATCTAACTCGCAAGACCTGCTGTTGCTAAATGGCTTTGATGTGCCGCTGACAGTCAATTTTGATCATCAGACCATCACGTTGCCGGCTCAGGGCAGAGCCACGATCAATCTGAAAGCAGGAAAAATTCACGGCACCGCAACTGCGACCAATTCCGCCAAAGCGGCTGAAGCGGCTGGCGTGATCGATCAATTTGATGAAACCCTCAATAGCAGCGACAGTTACAGTATCTGGAACATCGCAGGCGCTGCACCGCTGCTGCTAAACACGATCGTGTACAGCAAAGTCGCCCCCGAGAATCCTGAAAATCAAGGCAGCCAGATAGTGTATTGCGGCAAGCGTTTTATTGAACTGAGCAACGTCAAATACGCATTTGAAGAGCCGCCAAAAACCATGAGCATGAGTAAGCATGAATCCAGCATCAGCATTAATCATCTGACCGTCGCCACCAGCGACAAGACGCCAGGCGTGCTTGCTTGCATCAACTACGCGATGGATCATGGTTTAGAAAAAGAGATTGCCAGAGCGACCGAAGCATTGGCACAACTGCATGACTGGGACATACGCTACTCCAGCGCCGCGATTGTGACTGCGCAGAGTGTGTCTAACGCAGAGGCTATGCGAGTTGCTGGCCGTATCATGCAAGCCAAACCAGGCGATATGGTGTACGAGCGCATGGTGCAAAATATTCGTGAAGCAGCTGGTCAGCACGAGGCTTTGTTAAGTGAATATGGAGAACGCGCAAAACAGCAACCCGACTCCGCCAATGCACAATATTTGTTTGCCTCTTTACAGTCTGGCGATGAGGGAATTAATGCGATGCAGAACCTGGCGCAAAAATTCCCTCAAGATCCCAATATCCTGCGTAGTCTGGTCTGGCGCAAAGCGGCGCATGGTGACTATCAGGGCGCAAACAATGACATCACGCGGCTGCATAAGTTATCCCCTAGCGATGCAGCGCGTTTGCTGGATGTTGAAGTCCGCATAAAGGTCGCTTTGCGTCGTGGCTTTGAGGCGATGAATTTACTCAATGCGGCGGTACGTGACAAGGTGGCAGATAACCGTGCCGGACATGCAGCAGACTTCGGCTTAGTCGCCCGTTATTTTGGCGCTGATCCTGAGATCTACCTGAAAGCCTTGCCGGGTGATGAGCAAAATCTTAAAGCCTTGGATTTTTATCGGGTGCGTGCTGGCTTGCCCGTGACATTGCCGCAAAACGCCCTACTTCCAGAAATCAAATTAGCAATGGCTTTGCGCAATGCGCCAGCGACCGCCCTCACCATAGCGCGCGATCTCAGCCGCAACCAGATAAGCAGTTTAGGAACTGACCAGCTCACCCTGCTGTATGGCGAGGCTGTGCGTACCAACGACAAAGTATTGCTCACCAAGTTGCAAGGGATTTTACATTTATCAAAAACGGAAGAAACGGCTCTGCAAGGATATTTACGCGGTGAAGATATCTCGCTGGAGCAGTTTGATATTGAACTGGATATTCAGGCTGCCGCTTATCTGATCCGGTCCCGCAATACTCAACTAGCAGCGGCGGAGCGCAGCGCCCTGCGCGCCCGCGCCGCTAGAACCGATCTTCTGCATGGCGTCATCAGTACCGCACTCAATCAATGGCAAGGCTAAACCCATGGATACAACAACCAATTCCAAAATAAATAAATCCAGAACCAAAGGGACTCAGATTGCTCAGCGCGCTAGCCTGGTGCTGGCCTTGTGGTTGGGTTTCTGGCTGCTCGCCATCGGCCTGGTGATAGGGCTGTTATGGATACCGTTCGCCCAATTGCATTACCGTTCATCGTTGCAGTTCACTGGCATCGTGGCAGGGCTTGCGGCTTTGAGTCTGGCGTATTCACTACGCCCTCGCCGACGTGAAAAAACTACTGCCTCCACTGCCAAGCCACTATCGCGCGAGACCGCAGCGCCGCTGTATGCCATGGTAGAAAAAATCGCTGCCAGGTTGCATATTCAAGCGCCGGTAAATATCCATTTAATCGGCGCTGCCAGCGCATTCATTAGCGGCAAACGCAACTGGCAAGGCAAAATTAAAACCCTAGAGGTCGGCCTTGGTTTGCCCTTACTTGGTACCTTGTCTGAGCAAGAATTAGGTTCTGTCATCGCGCATGAATTTGGTCATTTTGTGGCGGGTGATTTGTCGCTGGGACCTTGGGTATACCGCACCCGCATGTCGATTGCGCATACCGTTACCGATCTGGATGATTCTTTATTTTTTCTGGATCTGTTATTTAGCTATTACGGCAAATGGTTTTTGCGTTTGTCGTCCAGTGTCTCGCGTGCGCAAGAGTTTGCAGCAGATGCGCTGGCATCCAAAACCTTCGGCATCGTCGCTACCCGCACCGCACTGGAAAAAGTCCATCTAATTGATCCTATGTGGTCGACCTATCTGGACTATGAGCTTGGTCCCGCCATCAACCGTGGCGCACGGATGCCGATTTTTGAAGGCTTCCGTCGCTTTAGCAAACTAGGTGTTAAGCGCGCTGCAGTGCAGGTGGCGATCAAACGTGCGGAGACCCGCAAGGCGTCCGAGTTTGATACCCATCCGTCATTGGAAGAGCGGGTAAGTGCCTTGGTGCCGGGCGCCAAACCTAGCTTTCCTCCGCTGTCCCATTGCTGGGAATTATTGGGTGGCGAACAAGCTACCGAAGCGGCCTGGTATGCCTTGTTTGATGCGGACAAATTAACGACGAGCGACTGGGATGCGTTTGGCGAACAGGTGCTGCAAACACAAATCCAGCAACGTTTTGCCGGTAGCTGGATGGACCCCAAGCAACTGGCGTTCACTGAACTGGTCACAATGGCACAGCGTCCCGAGGACTCTTGGGATAAATTAAAACCAGAAGGGGTGAGTTTTTTATCGCCGCAAGGCAAGCGTAATCATGTCTTGGACATTTTAGAAGAATGGATTGCAGCCTGTCTAATCCATCGTTGCTTCAAACTCAAAGCAACGCCAGGTCAGCCCTGGGTAATGCAGCGTGAGGATAAAGCCATACAACCTGCGGAGCTGTTACAACAAGCATTGGGCGGCTCGCTGCGGTCGGTACAGTTGGCGCAGTTTGACTTAAAAATTTGATTTGGAGTTTGATCTAGAAACTTGATTCAAGCTTGGATGCGCAGTGTGATCGGCTAAGATAATTTATCAGAATAATATATTTAGAGATCTTTGCACGATAAAAAGCCAAGCAGAGTGTTTACCTCAAATGAGACAATAGCAACAGGATAAATTTAAAGAGTGGCAATCATGGCGTGGA